>JAYRLO010000281.1:0-3927 GCA_041905215.1 Aeromonadaceae bacterium | reverse complement strand
ACGGCTTCGCCTTCCGGGATCGCCAGTTTCAGCTCTTTGATGAAGGTGGCCACGTTGTCGTTGGAGAGCACTGTGCACTCCCACTTCTTGATGCCGAAGATCTCCTCCGGTAACTCGATGGCCATATCCTGACGGACCGTGACCTGACAGGCCAGCCGCTCACCGGCCTTGGCCTCGCGCTTGCTCAGATGGTTCATCTCGGTGGGCAGCACATCCCCCCCGCCGGACAGCACCTTGCAACGGCACTGGCCACAGGTGCCACCGCCGCCACAAGCCGAGGAGACGAAGATGCCATTGGCCGCCAGGGCGCCCAGCAGCTTGCCCCCTGCCGTCGTGGTCACCGATTTTTCCGGATCGTCATTGATGGCGATGGTGATATTCCCCGAACTCACCAGCTTTGACTTGGCGGCCAGGATCAACACCACCAGTGCCAGCACGATGACGGTAAACATCACCACGCCCAAGATAATCTCTTGCATAGAAAGCTCCTGTTACAGCGAGATGCCGGAGAAGGACATGAAGCCCAACGCCATCAGCCCGGCGGTGATGAAGGTGATGCCGAGCCCGCGCAACGCCGGTGGCACATCGGAATACTTCATCTTCTCGCGGATGGCCGCCATCAACACGATGGCCAGCGCCCAGCTGATGCCAGAGCCCAGGCCATAGACCACCGACTCGGGGAAGTTGTACTCCCGCTGCACCATGAAGGAGACACCACCGAAGATGGCGCAGTTCACCGTGATGAGCGGCAAGAAGATCCCCAGCGCCGAGTAGAGGGCCGGTACATATTTATCGAGAAACATCTCGAGGATCTGCACCAGGGCCGCGATGACGCCGATATAGGTGATGAAGCCGAGGAAGGAGAGATCCATCCCCTGCACCAGGGCATTCTCCTTGAGCACATAGGTGAAGACCAGCTGGTTGGCCGGCACCGAGATCACCTGCACCACGACGACGGCAATCCCCAGCCCCATGGCCGTCTTGACCTTCTTGGAGACCGCCAAAAAGGTACACATACCGAGGAAGAAGGCCAGCGCCAGGTTCTCGATGAAGATGGACTTGATGAACAGACTCAGATAATGCTCCATGGCTTACTCCTTGTGATCCTGTTCATCGACTTCCTGCTGCTCGGGCCGCAGGATCCGCACCACCCAGATCAGCAAGCCAATCAGGAAGAAGGCGCTCGGCGGCATCAGCAGCAGACCGTTGGGCACATACCAGCCACCGTTGTTGACCGTATCCAGCAGTTGAATGCCAAACCAAGAGCCGGAGCCGAAGATTTCACGCACAGTGCCGACCAGCAGCAGGATCAAGCCGTAGCCCAGCCCGTTGCCGATGCCATCGAGGAACGAGGGCAGCGGCGGATACTTCATGGCGTAGGCCTCGGCGCGCCCCATGACGATACAGTTGGTGATGATGAGACCCACAAACACCGACAGCTGTTTGGAGAGCTCAAACGAGAAGGCCTTGAGCAGCTGATCGACCACGATCACCAGAGAGGCGATGATGGTCATCTGGGCGATGATGCGCACGCTGTTGGGAATGTAGTTGCGCACCATGGAGATGAAGAGGTTGGAGAAGGCGGTGACCGCGGTCACTGCCAGCGCCATCACCATGGCGGTCTCCATCTTGCTGGTGACCGCCAGGGCCGAGCAGATCCCCAGCACCTGCAACATGATCGGGTTGTTGCTCAGCAGCGGCTCGAGCAGCACCCGTTTGGCTTCGTTCTTGTCAGTCATCGGCATGACCTCCATTGCGCAGCGTGGCGAGATAAGGGCCATAACCGTGCGGCCCCATCCAATATTCGAAGGTGTGTTGTACCCCATTGCTGGTGAGGGTCGCCCCCGAGAGGGCGTCAATGCGGTGCTTGTCGCCATCCGGCGCATGCCCCTTCATCACCTTCAGGGCGAAGTTGCCCTGGCCGTCGTAGAGCTGCTTGTCGAGCCACAGCGCCTGCCAGCGCGGATTCTCGATCTCGCTGCCCAGCCCCGGGGTTTCACCATGGTCATAGTAGGTGATGCCCTTGACGGTGTTGCCATCCGGTGACAGCGAGATGAAGCCATACATGGTCGACCAGAGCCCCTGACCGTAGATCGGCAGGATCAGGCTCTCCACCTGACCATTGGCATCCTTGGCCATGTAGACCGGCATCAGCTTGGCACGGGTGCGCAAGCCGGCCTTGTCCAGCTCCGGCGGAATCGCCTCGTTCAAAGCCGGATCCTTGGCCGCCTTCTTCATGTCGTAGGAGTTGGCGTCTCCAGCCACGAATTGGGCCGCATCCAGATCCAGCAGCCGCGCCTCGATGCGTTCGCCGTACACCTTGCTGATGTTGGTGAGCGGCAACTTGGCCACACTCAGAATATTGGCCTGACGATCCCTGGCCTTGGCGGCATCCTGCCAGGGGCGCAGACCCACCGCCGAACCGGCAACCAGAATGGAGCAGACCAGGCACAGACCGCCGACGACGGCGAAGGTCCGGCCTATGGTGTCATTGTTATTGGCCACGGGCGATCCTCCGCTTGATGTTGGCTTGTGCCACCAGGTAGTCGAACAGGGGGGCAAACAGGTTACCGAACAGGATCGCGAGCATCATCCCCTCCGGAAAAGCCGGGTTGACCACGCGGATCAGCACCACCATGAAACCGATGAGGACGCCGTACCACCACTTGCCTTTGTTGGTGAAAGAGGCAGAGACCGGATCCGTCGCCATGAAGGCCATACCGAAGGCAAAACCACCGAGTACCAGGTGCCAGTGCCACGGCATGCTGAACATGGCGTTGGTCGTGGAGCCAATCAGATTGAACAGGGTGGCGGTCACCGCCATGCCGAGCAGTACGCCGACCACGATGCGCCAAGAGGCGATCCCCATGTAGAGGATGATGAGCATCCCCACGAGGATCATCAGGGTGGAGACTTCACCGATAGAGCCCGGCAGATTGCCGAGGAAGGCATCCAACCAACTGATCGGGGTGCCATTGCTGTTGTTGATCAGCGCATTCTGCCCACCGGCCGCCCACTGGCTCAGCGCCGTGGCCCCGGAGTAACCATCCACCGGCACCCAGACTGCATCCCCGGAGATCTGCGCCGGATAGGCGAAGAAGAGGAAGGCCCGACCGGCCAGCGCCGGGTTCATGAAATTTTTGCCAGTGCCGCCAAACAGCTCCTTGGCGATGACCACCCCGAAGGTGATGCCCAGCGCCGCCTGCCACAGGGGCAGCGTCGGCGGCACTATCATGGCAAACAGGATGGAGGTGACGAAGAAGCCCTCATTGACCTCGTGCTTGCGCACGATGCAAAACAGCACCTCCCAGATCCCGCCGACCATGAACACCGTCAGATAGATGGGCAGGAAGTAACAGGCCCCCAGCAACATCTTGCTGTAGAGGCCGGCATCGGCACCCAGCGAGCCGCCGAGGAAATCGGTCAACCAGTAGCGCCAGTTACCATCGATCAGCGCTGACAAGGCTGCCGCATCCTGATGGCCCAGCGCCATCACGGTCTGGTTGCCGACGTTGTAGAGCCCCCAGAACAGCGCCGGGAACACCGCCAGCCAGACCATGATCATGATCCGTTTGAGATCGACGCCATCGCGCACATGGGCCGCCGAACGGGTCACGGTGCCCGGAGTAAACATCAGGGTGGCAAACGCCTCATACAGCGGATACCACTTCTGATAACGCCCCCCGGGGGTGAAATGGGGCTCGACGCGTTCGAGCAGGGATTTGAGGCTCATCATCAGCCCTCCAGTTCAATCTTGGTCAGACAACGACGCAGCAAGGGGCCATATTCGGTCTTGCCCGGGCAGACGAAAGTACAGAGTGCCAGATCCTCTTCATCCAGCTCCAGGCACCCCAACTGCTGGGCGCTGTCGCTGTCGCCGACTGCGAGGTCACGGAGCAACAGGGTCGGCAGAATATCCAGCGGCAT
>JAYRLO010000280.1:0-3945 GCA_041905215.1 Aeromonadaceae bacterium | reverse complement strand
CACGGTGGTGCCATTGCTATAGGTTGCCGACACCAGCCCATTGGAGCCGATATCAACACTCGTCAATTGTCCGACGGTTGAACCGTTCTGCGACAGGCTGTTGACTTCGAAGGCCGCCGCATACTGGGTGATGTTGTCAAAGTCGATCTCGAACGTCTGGGTACCATCGGCCCCGTTGGTGATGATGCCGGCGCCCGCCGCACCGAGCTGCTCGGTGACAATTGGTGTCGGTGTCTGGGTCGTCAGAGCCCCCTGCGAGTCGAACGTCAACACGGCACCGGCCGGCGTCCCCGTCCCCCCGGTGATATCCACCGGCTTGTCATCCATATAGGTGACCAGACGCCAGGTGTTGGGATTGGTTGCCGCGGCGGTGGAATCCTTCATGAAGTAATGGGTGACGGTGTGGGAGTCGCCCAGGGAGTCATAGATCACCACGGATGTCGAGGAGGTATAGGTATCGGAATCTTTGGGGTCGAAGCTGGCCGGATTCACCGCCTTACCGCTGGCCGGCAAGTTCAGACTGGCATTCACCTTGGTGGTGGCCGTCGGTTTACCCGCCACCGAGGGGATCTGCAAGGAAGAGGTGGAGTCCAGACTGACCGCCTTAGGGGTACCATCTTCGTTGACCTGATACACCTGCAGGTACTCGCCCTGAGCCGTGGTCACGTAGCCGGCGTCATTCACCTGAAATGCCCCGGCCCGCGTGTAGGTACGCTCCTGGCTGGAGAGCTCGCCGGAGGTAACAAAGAAACCTTCGCCCTTGATGGCCAAATCCAGCGCATTGTTGGTGGTCTGTAAGGCGCCTTGATAGAACTGCTGGGTCACCGCCGCCGTCTGTACCCCGTTGCCGACCGCCGTCTTGGCATTGGAGAAAACCGAACTGGAATAGACATCCGCAAATTCAGCGCGTGACCCTTTAAACCCGATGGTGTTGACGTTCGCAATATTATTTGCCGTCACATCCAGGTGTTTTTGCGCGGCATTGAGCCCGCTCAGCGCAATATTGAATGACATAGTGGCTCCTTCGCGTTTCGCCTGAAATTAGCTGGATACTTCCAGTATGTTGCTGAGCTTCACAGAGCCCAGACCGTTGATGTTCAATGCCGTTGTGGTGGAGCTGGAGCCCAGAGTCACACTGTTCACCTTGCCGTAGACCAGGCCAGAGAGTGCCTGGCTCTTGCCATCCACCAGACCGGTCGCACTGACCGTGTATTTGCCTTCCGGCAGCGCGTTACCTTTCGAATCCTTACCATCCCAGTTGAAGGGCACGTTACCGGTTTGATCGCCGCTGACGTTGGTCTGATAAACCACTGCGCCGCTGGAGTTCTTGACGGTGATGGTCAGATCGGAAGCACCCTCGCCGGTGGCCACCACGCCACTCATGCCCGAGCCGCCGGTGATATAACCAGTGCTGGTTGGCAACAGAACCTTCTGCCCCACTAGGCTTGAGGCCATCAGCGCCTGACTCGAGGTCACCACGGTGCTCAGATTCGAGACCGAGCTGTTCAAGGAGGTAATGCCATCGACCGTCGAGATCTGTGCCATCTGCGACACCATCTGAGCATTGTCTACCGGCTTGGTTGGATCCTGATAGGACAACTGGGTCGTCAGCAGCGACAGAAAGTCCTCTTGCGTCAAGGTGGAGCTTTTCTTTTTGCTGGTCGTAGCCGACTCAGTCGTCGGCGTGGAGCTCTTTAACCCAATATCACTGTAGATTGACATGATTCAGCTCCTTAACCCTTACCCAGACGCAGGGTCTGCAGCAACATCTGCTTGGCCGAATCAGCCACCTGAACATTCGTCTGGTAGGAGCGACTGGCACTCATCATGTCCGCCATCTCTTCCACCTGACTCACATTCGAGCGATAGATGAAGCCATCCTTGTCCGCCATCGGATGCGCCGGATTGTATTCCCGTTGCAAGGGCGCCTGACTCTCGACGATCCCCTTGACCTCGACTCCCATGGCCGCCTGTTCGCCACCGCCGCCTTGTCCTTCGCCTTGCAGCGCATCGGCAAGGGCTGCGGCAAAGATTGGCCGTCTGGCACGGTAAGTTGTTTCCGCACTGGAGCTGACGCTCTCGGCATTGGCCAGATTACTGGCGGTCGTGTTCAGTCGCACAGACTGCGCACTCATGGCAGAACCGGCAATATCAAAGATACGAAACAGACTCATGCCTGATCTCCTTTAATCGCTTTGAGCAACCCAGAAATCCGGCTATTGAGAAACTCAAGCGATGCCTGATACTCCAAGCCATTTTCCAGGAATGCCGAACGCTCCTGCTGCACATCCACACTGTTACCATCGCCGGTATCCGGTTGGTCTGGATTACGGTACTTGAGGGTACTACTCAACCCAGAAGAGACGGTCGATGAGATATGGCGCTCATTACTGGTTGCGAGTGAAAATCCACTCTGCATGCCAGATTGGGCTTGCTCCAGTGCGGCAGAAAAATCGAGGTCTCTTGCCTTGTAACCGGGTGTATCGGCATTGGCGATATTGGCTGACAGCACCTCGGCGCGCGCGGAACGCGCTCCTATGGTGTACTGATGAATACCGAATGCTTTATCAAATGAAATGGCCATGGCGCACCTCCTGCCAAAAACTTTGCAAGAGGTGTGCCATTTACACGGCTATTTGACTTTATAGACGATGCCGGGATTACAACGAACCATTTCAAAACGGTCCGTCAAGCCGGTCAGAGACTCGGAGGCACCTAACATCAGGTAACCACCGGGATTGAGGCTGCTTGCAAACTGATTCAAGATCTTTGACTTCACTTCAGGAGCGAAATAGATCAAGACGTTGCGACAGAAAATAATGTCGAATTTTCCAAGCAGACTGTAGTTGTCCAGTAGGTTAAAGGAACGGAACGACACCAATTTTTTGACGCGCTCGGTTACCCGCATCTTGTTGTCGCCACAGGGTTCGAAAAATTGACGCTTACGCTCTGGCGACAGGCCACGCGCCAACGCCAAGTTGTCATAAACCCCTTCTTTACACTGATTCAGCATGGTCGGTGATATATCCGTACCCACGATCTGCACCCCACCTGGCAGTGTCCCAGGCTTCTTAAATTGGTGCTCCAGGGCGATCATCGCAATCGAGTAGGGTTCTTGGCCCGAGGAGCTGGCGGCAGACCAAATTTTTAGTGGGCGGCCATTCTTGCCGAGCTCGGGGAAAATTTTGTCAGTCAGCAACTGAAACGGGTAAATGTCACGAAACCATAAGGTCTCATTGGTGGTCATCGCATCCACCACCGTCATTTTTAACTCTCGCTCCCGAGCATCCATTGACCGTTTGATCAAATCAGACAGAGAGACGGCTCCGAACTGGCCAAGAAGTGGCGCCAGTCGGCTCTTCACCAGATACTGCTTATTGGCGCCCAGAACGATACCGCTCTGGGCCTCCAAAAAGTCACTGAACTGTTTGTACAACTCGTCGGACAGTGTCTTCATTCAAATTCTGCCAATTCTGCGTTCTTGAATCACATTGCATCCTGAACGGCCTTGGCCAATTCATCCGGGTTAAACTTGGCAATAAAATTATTCGCCCCAACTTTCTGAACCATAGCCTGATTGAATACACCACTCAGCGATGTATGCAGTATGATATGCAGCCCTCGCAAAGCCGGGTTGTTGCGGATCTCGGCCGTCAGCGTATAACCATCCATTTCAGGCATCTCAATGTCGGAAATGACTAGCGCCACCTGATCCTCGATCGGTCCTTTCTTAGCCATGTCATTAAGCATATTCAATGCATCTTTGCCATCTTTGGCAAGGATACACTTCACACCAATGGTATTGAGTGCCCGTTCAACCTGTTTCCGAGCAACCGACGAATCATCGGCAACCAGCACAGGGCGACCATGAGGGTTGTGTTTATCACTCTCAACCACCAGATCCTTGCTCACCTCCGTATTAACTGGGGAAATCTCGTCCAGGAT
>JAYRLO010000279.1:0-3988 GCA_041905215.1 Aeromonadaceae bacterium | reverse complement strand
CACCAACAACCGATTACAATTCGGCAATAGCGCCCTTGCCTACCCCTTCGTAAGCAACGACTCGCAGCGAGCGGCCTGCCAACTGCGGTTTGAGCTGGCGCGCGATATAGTCGGCGAGCAACTCCACCGTGGTGTCACTATCCACCAACTCAACCTCGTCACGCGCCATCAACAGCTGGAAATCCCCCTGGGGGGCCTGATAACGAAAGCCAATATAGTGAGGTTCTTGGCACAGCCCAGCCTGTTCGCTCAGATCCAACTGTGCCAGTGGCACCACATCCTCAAGCGACCCCAGATAGATATCGGCCCAGCGGATTGCCCACTGCTGTTCGAGCGCCAAGTCCCGCTGACCATCGACCCAGAGTTCCAACATGGATCTGTGACCATGGGCGATGCGTTGGCAATTGCCATCATGCTTCTTCAGGCCATGGCTGTAGTGATAAAAGGCCGTCGCAATTGCCTCAGGCCGCAGATGAATCGTCAGCCCATCAATATTACCGGGAAGCCGTTGCCGAATGATCGCCTGCAAATAATCACTGACCGTCGCGGCGGTCACTTCATCAGTTGGCAATAGACAAAATGCCTGAGCAGGGGCTCGCATGTGGATAGAGCGCTCAGGACGCATGAAATCAACACACAGCGAATCAGCCGCCGTGCTGACCTGCGTGCAGGCTGCACCCACAGGAACCAGCAGCCGATGATCGACGTCGGCATCGATGATGGCTTTGATCTCCTTTTTCACCCGCGCAAAATCCAGCAGCATGCTCATTGCATTGAGCTCGCCACTGAGCTCTACATCAACCAGCCAACTTTCTCCGACCATGCCTCGGGCAACGGATAAGTAGGAGGCATCGATCACGGTCAGATCACGGACAAACAGTTTCATCGCTTCATGGGCCCTCGCCTTGATGGGGTCGGTATTATAAGCGGCAACTCGTCAGAAAGGCTCATAACATCGATCAGGGAGCCAGTCCGGGTCCTATAACTTAACCATGGGCAAAGAGAACTCGAGCACCTGCAGTGCTGGGCTTAGAGCTAGGTAAAATTGTGACGACTGCTGCAGACTGACTCGACCATGTGCTCAGCGTCATGCTCGTTTACTCATTGATTGCACAGATAATCGACGAACAAACGGAGGTTCAGGCTTAAGTGGTTGACAGCCCAGGTCGAGATCCATAGACTCTGCCCCCGTTGTATCACTCAGATAACAACTCTCGGCGCGTAGCGCAGCCAGGTAGCGCACTGTCATGGGGTGTCAGGGGTCGGAGGTTCAAATCCTCTCGCGCCGACCATACAACCCTCGGAAAAGCCTCACTTTTTAGTGAGGCTTTTTTGTTTCCGGCTCCTGTCTGGGTAAAATATGGGTAAAATATGGGTAAAACTCGGGTAAAACCCGAAAGGATCCCATCGCTAAGCCGATACGCCAGTGAGATCCAGCTCCAAATATCCCTGCTCACCCTAGGGGAAAAGCCGTTTTTGTGACCAGGCGCCTTCCTCTGACTGCTGCAAATTCATACCATGAGACCGGTTTCAAACTAGTCTTTTGTCCGGAGTCTGCATGTCACTGTTCAAACCAGCCTTAACGCGTTACTTCGAGAAGTGCGGCGTATCAGCCCATGATGCACAGCGCGTGCAAGCACTCTTCGGGCAGAACTATCAAGCCATGGTGCAACAGATGGAGCTCATCGGCTCCAAAGGAGACAGCAAGGCACTGGCTGCCGTGCAGATCGCCGATGATGCCTTCTTTACACCAACCCACTATCCAGATGGCCCGCATTGGGGCTACATAGAATCAGCCGATGATATCTATGAACTGGCCCAGACCATCCGTGCCGCCGGACTCTGCAGCATCGCCATCTATTGGCAGGCCTTTGGTCAGGATGTCATGAATGACTACATCGATGTCTACCGCCGGTTTCTCAAAGAGGCCGAGCAACAAGCTCATCGGCGAAGCATTGCCGTCGATACTGCCCCGCAGTTGACGCTGTTTATAAAGGAAGCTCAAAACCTCAAGACCCCTCGCGTCAATCACAGCTTTGTCTCTTTGTTCGGGTAAATCCTGCTACAGGCCGGGATCTGGATCCCGGCCCCTGTATCTCATCTAGTCAATCCCGCCTCAAAACACCATGCGCCGATAAAAGCCAGCCCAGGGTTGCGAAAAGGTGACCCACCTTGGCTTTTTGCTGGTTTTTTATCCAAACTTGCCAATTGAAAAGCGGGCAAAACGGTCAGATTGTGTGCTTTTCCGGCTTATCCCTGCGCTAGCGCAAGAAAAATGCAGAAATTACATAATGAAACGCTTTTCTCAACTCACCACTTTTCAACAATCCCTGTAGAATGCGCGCAAGAAAATTTTGAACTCTAAAATCATTAATCGGAGACCCTGTCGATGAAAAAGACCAAGATCGTCTGCACCATCGGTCCTAAGACCGAATCCAAGGAAATGCTGGCCAAGATGTTGAACGCTGGCATGAACGTCATGCGTCTGAACTTCTCCCACGGTGATTACGAAGAACACGGTAACCGCATCAAGAACGTGCGCGCTGTCTGTGCTGAAACCGGTCAGAAGTGTGCCATCCTGCTGGACACCAAGGGTCCGGAAATCCGTACCATCAAGCTCGAAGGCGGCAATGATGTGGATCTGGTTGCAGGCCAGACCTTCACCTTCACCACCGACACCTCTGTGGTTGGTAACAAGGATTGTGTGGCTGTGACCTACGCTGGTTTCGCCAAGGATCTGAAGGTTGGTAACACTGTACTGGTCGACGATGGTCTGATCGGTCTGGAAGTTACTGCCGTTACCGATAAGGAAGTTATCTGTAAGGTTCTGAACAACGGCGCCCTGGGCGAGAACAAGGGTGTTAACCTGCCGAACGTCAAGACCTCCCTGCCTGCTCTGGCTGAAAAGGACAAGGCTGACCTGGTCTTCGGTTGCGAGCAAGGCGTTGACTTCATCGCCGCTTCCTTCATCCGTAAGAAGGAAGACGTGATCACCATGCGTGAGCACCTGAACGCTCACGGCGGTCAGAACATCCAGATCATCTCCAAGATCGAAAACCAGGAAGGTCTGGACAACTTCGACGAAATCCTCGAAGTCTCTGACGGTATCATGGTTGCCCGTGGTGACCTGGGTGTTGAAATCCCGGTTGAAGAAGTTATCTTCGCCCAGAAGATGATGATCGAGAAGTGTAACAAGGCTCGCAAGGTTGTTATCACCGCGACCCAAATGCTCGACTCCATGATCAAGAACCCGCGTCCGACTCGCGCCGAAGCCGGTGACGTTGCCAACGCCGTTCTGGATGGTACCGATGCAGTTATGCTGTCTGGTGAGTCTGCCAAGGGTAAGTATCCGCTGGAAGCCGTTACCATCATGGCTACCATCTGTGACCGTACCGATGGCGTCATGCCGTCCAACCTGGACGTTGCTAACGACAGCGTCAAGAAGAGCATCACCGAAGCCGTTTGTAAGGGTGCCGTCGAAACTACCGAGAAGCTGGATGCCCCGCTGATCGTCGTAGCTACCGAAGGTGGTAAGTCTGCCAAGGCTATTCGCAAGTACTTCCCGAAGGCCTTCATCCTGGCTCTGACCACCAACGCCAAGACTGCTCAACAGCTGATGCTGTCCAAGGGTGTTGTTCCGGTTGTGGTTGACAAGATCGCCTCTACCGATGACTTCTACCACCTGGGTAAGGAACTGGCTCTGAAGTCAGGTCTGGCTGCCAAGGGTGATACCGTGGTCATGGTTTCTGGTGCTCTGGTACCGAGTGGTACCACCAACACCGCTTCCGTACACGTACTGTAATTCGCCTCGTCGCGGGGTTAACCCCGGCGATCAGGATCAAGATGACGGCTCTTTTGGAGCCGTCATTTTTTTTGCCTCAGATTTTTCCAGTGCTAGAATAGGGCCGCACTACACAGCCGCGCCCTCTAACGGACGCCGCATCCTCCCTTCGTCTGGCCAATGGATCCGCAACTATCCCATGACAGC
>JAYRLO010000278.1:0-3999 GCA_041905215.1 Aeromonadaceae bacterium | reverse complement strand
CCCGCGGATACACACAAAAAAGGCCCGCCATTGGCGAGCCTTTTTCTTTACAGCAACTAAATGGATTAGTTGAGCTTTTCGCGGATACGTGCCTTCTTACCAGTCAGGTTGCGCAGGTAGTACAGCTTGGCACGACGAACGTCACCACGACGCTTCAGCTCAACGCTGGCGATCAGCGGGCTGTGGGTCTGGAATACACGCTCAACGCCTTCGCCGTTGGAGATCTTGCGAACGGTGAATGCAGAGTGCAGGCCGCGATTACGCTTGGCGATGACAACGCCTTCGAACGCCTGCAGACGCTCCTTGCCACCTTCCTTTACACGTACTTGGACACGTACGGTATCACCCGGGGCAAATGCCGGGATATCGGTACGCAGTTGTTCTTGCTCGAGTTGCTGGATAATCTTGCTCATTGTCTCTTCCTACCTAGGATAAACTGAAAACTCTACTGCTGTTCGTCACGTTGTTGCCGAACAAACTGGGCAAGAAGTCTCTCTTGCTCGTCAGTCAGAGCTAGGTTATTCAATAGTTCCGGTCTTCGTAACCAAGTCCGACCCAAGGCCTGTTGAAGGCGCCATGTGCGAACACTTTCGTGGTTACCGCTCAGTAACACCTCGGGAACGGTCAACCCATCCATCACCTCGGGCCGTGTGTAGTGCGGATGATCCAGCAGTCCTTCCGTAAAGGAGTCCTGCTCGGCGCTCGCCATATCCCCCAACACACCCGGCACCAAACGAGATACCGCATCAATCAGGATCATGGCAGGCAATTCACCACCACTTAACACATAATCGCCAACAGACCACTCTTCATCGATATCAGTCTGTATGACGCGCTCGTCGATACCTTCGTATCGTCCCGCCACCAGAATCAACTTCTGATGTTGGGCGAGCTCAGCAACACCCGCTTGGGTGAGCTTCCGACCTTGTGGCGAGAGGTAGATGACTCTGACTCCCTCACCTGCCGCATCCCGTGCTGCCTGAATCGCATCACGCAACGGCTGAACCATCATCAGCATTCCAGGCCCACCACCATAGGGTCGATCATCGACCGTGTGGTGTTTATCGCGGGTGAAATCCCGAGGATTCCAGCAATTGATCTGCAGCAAGCCTTGCCTTGAGGCCCGGCCCGTTACACCGTAGTCGGTTATGGCTCGGAACATCTCAGGGAAGAGGCTAATCACCCCAATCCACATACGAACCTCCGATTTACGCCAACGACGGGTACGATTAAAAATCCGGATCCCAATCGACTTCTATGGAACGAGTGGCCAGATCAATCTTCTTGATGACCTGCCCTTCGAGGAACGGAATCAACCGCTCTTTCATCCCATAGGCATCATTCAATTTGGCTTTGACTACCAACACATCGTTGGAGCCGGTCTCCATCATTTCAGTCACCTCACCCATCTGATAGCCATTCAGGTTAACCACCTGGCAACCCATCAGGTCGCTCCAGTAGTATTCGCCCTCAGACAACTCAGGAAATGAGTGTGGTTGCACTGCGATGTCGACACCAGCCAAGGCTTGGGCGTCTTCTCGCTGGTCGACACCGTCCAGCTTGCAAACTAACCCGTTGTTGTGACGTTTCCATCCAGAAACCTGGATCTCGCGCCACCCCCCATTCTGCTTGATCAGCCAGGGGGTATATTCGAATATGCTTTCAGCATCGTCGGTGAAGGAGTGTACCTTCAGCCAGCCCTTGATGCCGTAAACGGCGCCCAGGCGACCAATAACTACAGGCTTATCCACCTTGGCTCCCTACCGGAATTCGAACATTAAGCCGCTTTGGCAGCGTCTTTGATCAGCTTGGCTACGCGATCAGATACGCTAGCGCCTTGACCGATCCAGTGTTGGATGCGATCCAGGTCCAGAACCATCTTATCGGCTTGACCAGAAGCGATCGGGTTGTAGAAGCCAACACGCTCGATGAAACGACCATCACGAGCGAAACGGCCATCAGCCACAACTACTTGGTAAAACGGACGCTTCTTAGCGCCACCACGTTGCAAACGAATGGTTACCATATCGTCCTCATTAACTTTGAATGAACAAGGCTCATGGAAAACACGAACCCCAGCTTAAAATAAGCCGCGTAATTTTACTTACATCCGCGGCAAATGCAACCAAACCCGCCGCTTTTTCAGGCTTAAGCGGCGGGGGATGGCAACATACGTCAAGACAAACCAGGGACAGGGCTAGAAGGGGCCGCGACCAAAACCACCAGGAGGCATCATATTCTTCATGCCACTCATCAACTTACGCATGCCGCCCTTGCCGGATATCTTCTTCATCATGCGTTGCATCTGATCAAATTGTTTCAGCAGACGATTCACATCCTGAATTTGCATGCCGGAACCAGCAGCGATGCGACGCTTGCGCGAACCCTTGATGATTTCGGGATTTCGCCGTTCGGCCGGAGTCATCGAGCTGATGATGGCCTCCATGCGGTGGGTCAATTTGTCGTCGAGCTTGCCTTTGACATCATCCGGCAGACCCGAGACGCCCGGTAACTTGTCGAGCATGCCCATCATGCCGCCCATGTTACGCATCTGAGCCAACTGCTCGCGAAAATCCTCCAGGTCAAAACCTTTGCCCTTTTGCATCTTCTGGGCAAGTTTGGCGGCCTTTTCCTTGTCGACGTTGCGCTCCATCTCTTCGATGAGTGACAACACATCACCCATGCCGAGGATGCGAGAGGCGATCCGATCCGGATGGAAAGGCTCTAGCGCATCGGTCTTTTCGCCGATACCGATAAACTTGATCGGCTTGCCGGTGATCTGCCGAACCGAGAGTGCAGCACCACCCCGCGCATCACCATCCGCCTTGGTGAGGATGACGCCGGTCAACGGCAAGGCTTCGCTAAACGCCTTGGCGGTATTGGCCGCATCCTGACCCGTCATCGCATCCACGACAAACAGGGTTTCGATGGGTTTGATGCTCTGATGCAGCTCCTTGATCTCACCCATCATTTCACTGTCGACATGCAGACGACCGGCGGTATCAACGATCAATACATCGAAAAATTGTTTACGGGCATGATTGATGGCCGCTTCGGCAATGGCGATGGGCTTTTGTGTAGTATCGCTGGGGAAAAACTCGACGCCGATATCCTGCGCCAGGGTTTCCAACTGCTTGATAGCTGCCGGGCGGTAAACGTCGGCACTGACCACCAGCACCTTCTTCTTCATCCGCTCCTTGAGGTACTTCGCCAGCTTGGCAACCGAGGTGGTCTTACCCGCCCCCTGCAGACCAGCCATCAACAACACGGCCGGAGGTTGCGTCGCCAGATCCAGCGACTCGTTAGCCTCGCCCATGACGCTGACCAACTCACCCTGCACTATCTTGATGAACGCCTGCCCGGGGCTCAGACTCTTGCTGACCTCCTGGCCAACGGCCCGCTCCTTGACCCGATTGACGAACTCTTTGACGACAGGCAGGGCGACGTCAGCCTCAAGCAGCGCCATGCGAACTTCGCGCAGCGTCTCTTTGATATTCTCTTCGGTCAGGCGGCCCCGACCACTGATAGTGCGTAGCGACTTCGAAAGGCGCTCGGTAAGATTCTCAAACATGGCCCATTCCAACGATTGGCGTAATTGCGCACGAGTATACCGCATCTTACCCCAAGATCTTAAGCCTTGCTGGCAGCGACTCGGCGACAGAGATATACTCTGCACTTAACTCCATTAATGACCGCCAATTCAACTAATTACGCTATGGTCATCCCGTCCTTGCTCTGCCTCGCCTTTTACATGCTAGCTAGTCTGGCGGCTTTTCATCGCCTGCTCGACGCCCAGGCGACGCGCTGGCCACTGTTCAGCAGTGCCTGGATTGCCATGGCCTTGCATGCCGGGGAGCTGGGGCCGACTCTGGTTTCTCTCGGATTAGGGCAGAACCTGAGCCTGTTGAATGTCGCCTCTTTTGTCTCCTTGTTGATCTGTCTGGTGATGAGCCTGATTACCCGACGGTTCAACGGCTGGATCCTGTTACCTGTGGCCTA
>JAYRLO010000008.1:0-23654 GCA_041905215.1 Aeromonadaceae bacterium | reverse complement strand
GGCACGCCGTTGATATGGATAAAGTCGGGGGAGGTCACCGGGCATTTGATCTTGTGGGTCTGCTTACCGCTCCCCTTGGGATCGACATCCAGCAGATCAGAAATCGTCAGCTTGTTGCCGAAGGTTTCGATCTTGATTTCGTCATCACCCGCCTTGGCGTAGAACAGAGCATCGAAGGTTTCGATCCCGCGCCAGCTTCCCGCGCTCTTGGCTTGTTCACTCAGCAGATTGAAATTCTTGCTGTCGAGTTCCAGCTCCAGATCGGCGCTCACATCACCGTCGATAAAGCCATCCGGCACCCCGCGGGTTTGTACTGCAGCGGTGTTATCAGTGATTGATAAGGTGGCTTTCTCCACATGCACCATCATGTCCATGATGTTGATATCAAAGCCCATCCCTGAAATGCGTTTTTGTCCCATGGCTTACTCCTCGCTGCTCAGGCTCAGATCGAGCAGGATGTTGATTGCAATTTTCTTCGGGCAGTCGTATGGCTGAACCTGCGCATAGATGGCCACTTCGTTTTTGTTCTTCCACTCGATCACGATGTCGCCGTCGGTGGGCGGCATGATTTCGCCAGGGAACGGGATGCCAGCAATGGTTGCTGAACGGCTCATCTCGCGCAGGTCTTTGCCAAAGTAGGTGATGGCTGACGCGACACTGCCCGGGGTGGAGTTCAAGGCGCGATCCGCGATGCGGGCGATGCCGCGCTTGCGCATCCGGCGGGCGGCCTTGTCGGTAACCCGGACATACTCGATGACCTGATAATCTCCGCCATCGACTTCCAGCATGTTGCCATCAGCCCAATAGATGCCCTCGTAATCGGGGAACCAGCAGGGCACAGAGAGCCGGGCGGCATTGAGCGTTTGCAACGTGGCCAGTGGCAGGGCGATGCCATCGGCATCCAGCGGATGATCGCCGATGCCAATCAAGGGGCCGGTCTTCACACGCATGGGTGAATCCGCGATGGTGACGCTACGGTCACACAGCCGCCCCGCAAGCATTCCCGCATTGGTGCCGTGCAGCTGTGGAACGACCATCACGCCATTTGCTGCTACGCCATTCACAAGAGTGGTCAGTTCGGCTTCGTATTCGCTCCAGCTTTCGTTCGCCGTGTCGATGCCACCCACGGTTAACAGGATCCACTGCCAGCGGCCAAACTTGCTGATCAGCTGGGCACGAAGGGCTTGGGCGGCGGTAATCTCGGCCTTGGTGGTTACCGGTTGCAGATTGACGATGCCTTCATAGCTGCCAACGACCTGGGCCTTGAGTGCTGCATCTGTCCACGACTCATCGGCAGCCAGCACATGAACAGCGGCGGTCCAGTTCTGCCCCGCGTTGTCACGGGCGGCAATCACGTTGGCCTTGAGTACGCTATCAGCGGCACCCAGCAGGGTGTCAAAGTCCGATTGGGTATTGACCGACAACAGCTTGCCGGTGTTGGTTGCTCCGGTACCGATGAAAAGCAGATGGCGCTCTACTTCTTCGACCGGCCCCTGGAGTTGATTCAGATTGTTAACCTGTACGGTTGGCCACATGGCTAGCCCCTCATGCGTTGAAGTTCGGTGGATATAATTTCAATCACCCGCTCTTGCTTAATCCCGAGGAACGGGCGGGCAGCGGTCATGATTTGCCAGCTGGTTTTGCTGGCTGCGCCATCACGTTTTTCGGTGATGAGCCGGTGTAACACCAACCCTGCTTGCCCTGCGGTCATGTTCGCCATGATCCAGCTGATGCCGGGTGTACGTTGTCGGTTACCTTTCTTCCCTGCTGGGATTGAGTACCCCAACTGGCGGAGCAGTCTGGCTTGATTGCGAGTTGCCGGAGCATCCGGATCCGTTTTCTCGCGCTCACGCCTGGCCTGCCTGGCTGTGTATGTTTCGGTTACGCCGTGTTGGTGCTTGTAGGCGATGGCTGATGTCAGCCCATTACGCCATCCCACAGCCGTTTGTTCTGTCGTTGTCTTTGCGGCCAGACCGCGGGCCATCTTGCGCAACATGCGCCGCTTGCCCTGCTTTCTGGCCTCCCACTCGTTGCCATCCGGAGAACGTTGCTCGCGGATGTTTTGTCGCGTTTCCTTGATTATTTCGCGGCCAATTTTTTCTAACACTTGCCGACGCTTACCGGGTGTCAGTTGCAGCAGCTCTAACTGCTGGGTCAGCGCCAGTGATGATTGTTGGTTCAATCGGATGCTGATCATGGTTGGCCATCCAGCGGCGCATCTGGGAGGGAACCAACCTTCAGCTCCCCGTGCTCGGCAACCCAGATCTCATAGGGCGCTACTGTGTAGCGCTGGCCGTCATAGCGAACCGGTCCATTCACATCGGGCAGCAACCGCAGGGGCTCGCTGAACGTGACGGTGATTTCCAGATCGGCGGTGTTGTCGTCGTCTGGAGTGACGGCATAGGTCGGGTCTGGCAGCTCCAGTCCCTCGCGTTCGTCGTCGTGGTCTTGCAGCCAACCCGCCACAATTGCCAGCACTGTGGCTGGGTCAGCCTCGCGGAACGGTAGCCGCTCGATGTAAATCACGGCGTCATATTGCAACCGGCCCACATCAACGCCCTGTCCCTGGTCTTTCGGGCAGAGTTGAATGGTCCCGTTCTCCATCCAGCTATCGAGGCCGCGACGGCATTTCTCCGGCAGGGCGTCTTTGATGGCGGCAGTCAGGGCCCTGAGGTAGTAGCCTTGGCCGCTCATATCAGTGATGCTCCCAGGCGGCCGCGCAGCTTCAAGGTGCGGATCCGTTGCTGACTGGTTGCCAGCAGGCTGTCTCGGGTCTCTCGGGCACTCACGGCCTGGTTGTTGGCCGCGGCGCGCTGGGTTGCCGTGTTCCACTCGGTGATCATGTCAGCCTTGGCCCGTGCATAGACGGCTTGCCAATAGAGCTCAGTGGTCTGGTTGATGCCTGGCGCCAAGGATGGCCCTGGTACGTCTTGGGCACGCTCATACCCTTGAGCCAACCACTCGGCCTTGCGTGCTTCCAGCAGAGGGTTGATTTCGGCAACAGCGGCCAACACGGCTCCGGCGACTGCAGACGGATCTACATCGGCGGGCACAACGCCACGGCGCTCAAAATCAGCGATGGCGATATCTGGCCAGAACCCATCATTGCTGATGGTCGTCGCTTGATAGTTGGCTTCGTTACCTGAAAACATGTAACCCCCTGTGTGACTCAAATCGGTGTGCCGGTGACGCCACGGATCTACAGCTCACCAGATCAATCTGGCTGCCTCCCCGCCCCGGCACATGGCGTGCGGGAGATGGTGCTTACTCTTTCCCTTGCTGCAGCGCTCGGACGCGCATGGCAATCCGCTCGCGGTGCGTCTTGACGCCAATGGCCGGGTGGAACTCTTCGGCCTTGGCCAGCAACTCATCGGCCTGTTTCAACGTTTCCAGATCAGACACGGCGCTGGCAACCGGCTTACCTTGCTCATCGGTGAGCAGCAGCAGGCCTGCCGTTTTCAGCCATTTGGCGGTCAGCGGCTCGTTCAGGCGCCATTCGTTCATCACTTTGACCAGCACTTGGCTGAACCAAGGTTCCACCGCGTTGCCGCGCTGGATCTCAGGTTCTGCCCACTCCAGCACCGTGTCTGCTACGAAGTGCGGCCAGTCGCGCTTGATGTTGTCCGGAGTGGCTTGCTGTTGGGTGATGGCGATATCGGCCCATGCCAGAGCGGTTTCAAAGTCGCCCACATCAAACAACCAGATGATGAGCTGGGCAAACAGCGGATTGCTGAATACCTCGCCCTTTTCCAAATACTGCTCGGCAAACGGGCGGTACTTGGGCAGCAACTCCGTGCGCTTGAGTTCCACGCGGTCGGCGGTGCGGTCCAGGCTGCGCAGGCGAGTGATGTCGGCATCCAGCGCCAGCAGCTGCAGGTGCAGGCTATCGGCAACTGGTCCGGATACTTCGCCTGTGCTGGCCGCCGTTGCGGCGGCCTGCTGGGCTTGATGGCGTTGTTTGTGCTGACGGAATACGCTCATGGATCACCCCTTACGGCTTGGGCCCAACGACCACATCGGTGGCGGCACCGAATGCCAGATAGTCGCCGATGGCATAGCCTTCATTGCGCCAGTACTTGTTCTCCCAGGCCTTGCGATCCTGGTTGTTGTCAGCCTGGCGCTGACGGGTACCGCGCTGGGTATAGAGGTGCAGGTTTTCCAGCATGGTGACGACGATGGCATTCGCCGGGAAGAACGGCGGTGACATAGCCGGGCGACCTGCAATGGTGTTCGCCAATGATTGGGCGGCCTGCTGCTCGGTCGGTTTGTTCGCCTCATCAAACAGGCGGGCCTGCGCGGCTGACAGCAGATCTGCACCCACTAAAACAACCAGGCGCGGGTCGGTGCGATACACAGGATCGATCTGGTTGTTGATGATGTCTGAGGCGATGGCATCCAGCGTTTTGTAGTCGCCCGCGCCATCGGCATCGAAATAGACCTTAGTGGTCACTACTTGGCTGCCGATGTTGAATTCCTTGGCTAGCTGGATCCAGCCTTTATTGACATCTTCGCCGTTCGGATTGGCGGTCGGATCGGTGGTGGCGGCAGTCTTTGCCACGCCGTGCCAGCCGATGCGGATCATGTCCAGGGCAAAGCAGCGATTGGCAAAGCTGTTGACCCGAGCAAAGAACTCGCCTTCACCGCCACTGTTCGCCCACGAGCTCAACGTGGCCCATGGCAGGGCGGCACATGAATCGGTTTCGACCAGGGTGTAGGAATTGCCAGCCACACCGACGTTCTTGGTAAATCGTCCGTTTTCCTTTCGGCCGGTATAGAGGCCACCGATGCCGACTTCAACCACTTGACCGGTCAGCTGATCCACGTCAGCCATGGTGATGCGGTTTAGAAAGTCAGCAGATGCCAACAGCGCATCGCGCAGGCGGGTTTCCATCGGCGGGGATACGTTGAACTGCTCTTTGATCTGTTCAGGTGCCAAGCCGTATTGCTTTGCCAGCTCAACCCGGTAGTGGTTGAGCATGCTGCTGGCGATTGCAGATAAATTCATGACGGCTCCTTAGACCAGTTGAACGACATTGCCTGCCGGGTTGTGCGGCGGCTCTTGGTTCGGCTTCTCTTGCAAGAGGCTGGCAAACTTGGTTTCCAGGCTGCTTTGCTTCTCGCCAACGGACTTCACCGCCGCCAGCAATTCGCTGAACTGCTCCGGGGTGACGCCGGTTGCCGGTGGTGTGATTGGTTCGGTGACTGGCGCAGCTGCTGCGGGGACGGTCCCCGGCAAGGCGGCAAACTTATCGACCTTTTCTTGCAGGGCGGTTTGTTTATCCGCGACGCCAGCAATCAGCCCTTTGAGCTCATTGAACTGTTCGATTTTCATTTCATCGGTGTCCTCTGGTTCCGGCGGTTGTGGGGTGGGTTCGCCGTGGGTGGAGAGAAATTTTTTCAGTGCCGCAAAGAGCCCTTTTTCAGATTGCTGCTGGTCAGTCAGTTGACCGAGAGCGAGAGGTTCACTGGCGCAGATCACGGCTGGGATTTGCTTGCTGGCGAACTGCAGGCGAGTTGTTCCGGTACTGGCTGGGGTATCGGTGACACCGAGACCAATCAAGTAGGTCTTGCCATCCCCGGCGAAGTCTTCGACCGGTTCGATGCTGCAGAACTTGTATTGTCCGGTTTGGTTGTAATAGATGAGATCGCGGGTCGGAGAGAGCTGGCCAAACAACTTCATCTTGCCGTCTACTTCTTCGGCTTTGAGTGCCAGCACATCACCCATCGCGTAATAGCGTTGATGGTCCGGCCAGAGGCTAGCGCTGTAGAATTCAGGGTCATAGCTCTCGGCCATGTCAGTCAGCCATTCACGCTTGATTTGACGCTCATCGACTGTCTGCCCTTCAGTGGCGATACATACCCAGTCGGTTCTCAGTTTCGATGCGCTGCTCACATGTACGCCCCTCTTATCCGCGGCCTGTTTCAATCTGTTGGCGACAGAGTAGGGCTGTTAAGACGCTGTTTCATGTGGTCGAGTTCTGGCGGATTCGGATATTGGCGATATCGGAATTTTGAGGAATTGAACTACCCGTTACCCCTGGTTTGCAGCCGTTAAGATGACTGCGAAACAGGGGGGACGATGGCCTATTGTGAGGAAATACGGCTCGCAGCGATGAGGCTCTATCTCAAGCGCTGGACGCCGAAAGAGATCAAAGATGAACTCGGGTTGGCATCACCCCGGGTCGTTTACTATTGGGCTGAGAAATACAATTGGGCCGATCTGCTCTCTGAGGAATCCATAGAGGACGGCATAGCTCGGCGCATCCAGTTGCTGACAACGCGGGAGAATAAAAACCGTGATGAGTTGGACGAACTGGATCGACTGATTGGGCACCATGTAAAGCTGATCGCGCAGCGCGCCAAAACTGAGCGCCAGCAACAGCGTCAGCCTGAGTCTGGCGATCGGTATGATGCCGACAGTAAGCCGGATACGCGGGCGGAACGTGGTGGAGATAAGCCCAGACGCCGCGGCGGAAAGCCCCCGAAAAACGATGTTAGCGAACTGACTGCAGAGAGCTTTCAGGCGTGGCTGGATACCTTGTTTGGCTACCAGCTGCGGTGCCGTGATGCCAAGAACGACCCCGAGATCCCCCGCACACGAAACATCCTCAAGTCACGCCAGATCGGCATGACTTACTATTTTGCTGGTGAGGCGTTAGAGGATGCGATCCTGACTGGCGGTAACCAGATATTCCTGTCGGCCACTCGCGGCCAAGCCGAGGTGTTCCGCTCATACATCATCAAGATCGCCCAGGAGTTTTTAGGCGTTACCCTGACTGGCAACCCCATCACGCTATCCAATGGGGCCAATCTCTATTTCTTGGCTACCTCCAGCCAGTCGGCCCAGTCGCGATCCGGCAATGTGTATATCGATGAATACTTCTGGATCCGTGACTTCACAAAGCTGAACAACGTTGCCGCCGCAATGGCGACACAAACCAAATGGCGAAAGACCTACTTCTCTACTCCGAGCGCGAAGAATCACTCAGCCTATCCGTTCTGGACTGGAGATACCTGGCGAGGTGAAAAAAAGGCGCGACAACACGCGGAGTTCCCCGGCTTTGATGAACTGCGCGATGGCGGGCGTATCTGTCCCGATCGGCAGTGGCGATATGTCATCACGGTTGAGGATGCGGTTGAGCTGGGTCTCAACCTGGTGGATCTCGATGAGCTGCGGGATGAGAACTCAGAGGCGGCCTGGCTCAATCTGTATATGTGCCAGTTCGTGGATGATGCGGCCAGCGTGTTCAAGTTCCACGATCTGGAGCAGTGCTATACCGATGCCGCGCACTGGACCGATTTTCAACCGCGCAACCGCCGGCCGTTTGGGGAGCGCGAGGTGTGGCTTGGATATGACCCGAGCCGCACCCGGGATAATGCCACCCTGGTTGTGCTGGCGCCGCCGATGACGGTGGGCGAACGGTTCCGGGTGCTGGAGCGTGTGCAATGGCGTGGCCTCAATTTCCGCTATCAGGCCAGTGAGATTATCAAGATAGCCGAGCGCTACCGGGTGACCTATATCGGTATCGATATCACCGGGATCGGCTACGGGGTATATGACGAACTCAAGGACCATTTCGGCAGCAAGTGCCGAGCTATCCATTATTCGGTGGAGAGTAAGAACGAGTTAGTTCTCAAGATGATCGATCTGGTTGAGGGGCAACGCATCCAGTGGGATGCAGGTAGTAAAGATATCCCCGCCGCATTTATGGCCATCAAGCGCGGAACCACCGGATCCGGCAACGCCATGACTTTCCGAGCTGGCAGAGATGCAACCACCGGCCATGCCGATGTGTTCTTCGCTATCGCCCACGCTGCGGCCAATGAGCCGCTGAATACAAACCGCAAAACTAAATCTCGATGGGTAGCCGCCGCATGAAAAAACCACACCAAGCCAAACCTCGCGCCATGATCCAGGCTGCCGCTGAGACTCCATCAGCTGGTAAGAACTCCCCGGTGATGTTCAGCCTGCCCGAGCCTGTTGATACATCGCGCTGGCTGACGGATTACACCGAGCTGTTCTATGACGAATGGCGTGACCACTATTGCCTGCCCGTCAGTCGCAAGGGCTTGGCGACTATCAGCCGAGTGAATGCCCACCACGGGGCGATGATATACGCCCGGCGGAATATGATATCTGGCCGGTTCGTGGGGGGCGGCGGCCTGCAGCTGCAGGATATGCAGGCGTTCTGCCACAACTGGATCCAGTTCGGCGATTCGGCGTTTCTCAAAATCCGCAACTGGCTTGGCCAGGTAGTGAGGCTGTCGGTGTTACCGGCCATGTATCTCCGGCGCCGCCGTGATGGCGGATTCAATCTTGTTGATCGCTACGACTCGGTAACCGCTCGTTATGAGGCCGATGATGTGATTTTCATTCGGCAGTATGACCCTGAGCAGCAGGTCTATGGGTTGCCCGATTACCTGGGCGGTATGCAATCGGCCTTGCTGAATCGGGATGCCACGTTATTCCGGCGGAAATATTTCATCAACGGCGCGCACATGGGCTTCATCTTCTATGCCACGGATCCAGATATGGACGATGAGAAAGAAAAGGAGATGAAAGAGCTGATCGCGCAATCCAAGGGCGTTGGTAATTTCCGGAGCCTGTTCGTAAACATCCCGAACGGCAAGCCGGACGGGATCAAAATTATTCCGGTCGGAGACATTGCGACCAAGGATGAGTTTGCGAACGTGAAGGGGATCACTGCCCAGGATGTTCTAACCGCTCACCGGTTCCCGGCTGCGCTTGCCGGGATCATCCCGACGAACAGCGGCGGGCTGGGTGACCCGCAAAAGTATGAGGCCACTTATGCGAAGACAGAGGTTTTCCCCATCTGCCGACTGATTGCAGATGCATGCTCTGCGGCTGGAATATCATTGGATTTCAACCTGGAGGTTTGATAACTGTTTTTATATCCACCTGTCGGTTTGTTTTTGTGCAACCCATTGGTTTAATATGTCAATGTTTGCCATGGGGCAATAAAAACAATAATACGCACGGGGGTGGGTATGAGAGTGTTTTGCAGAGAATGTGGGCACGTTGGCCGCATTACAAAAACCAATCGAATGAATCGCGACTATGCCCAGCTCTATTGCCAGTGTGGCGATGCCGAGTGCGGGCATACCTGGGTCGCTGACCTTGGGTTTAAGCACACGCTAAGCCCGAGCGCCAAATCTGCAGAACAGCTGGCGTTAGATTTCGTTCGGGCCTTGTCACCTGGTGGCCGCCAGATGGTTCTATCACAATTGCAATTGCAAGGGGCGCACTGAGCGCCCCTTGTTTTTATTCCTCTTCCAGTGTTTCTATTACCCTCTCCAGCTTTCGCTGGATCATGGTGTCCCGTCTGTCCATCTGCTGGCAATCATGCCACTCGACCAGCATCAACGCCTGGATCAGTAGCTCTATCATTGTGTCTCTATCGTTCCTGCTCATTATTTTTGTGCTCCGTGCTCTTACTGCTTTGATTGAATCCAACAGCCCCAAATAGAGCACAGGCTCTACACCAAAAATATTCTGACAAAAGCCACTTCTTCCACTTTTGGAACTACTGTTTATAAATCCTCCAGTTTTGTTATCAGCGTCACAGATTCGGACGAGTCGAGGCATCTATGAGCAAGCACAAAACATATGTCACCCCACAAGCGCGGCAGTTCGTGGATGCAACCAAGCGGCACTTTGCCAATCTGCTGGATGCCAAGAAAGTCAGCCCAGCGCGGTTATCTCGCATGACCGGCATTCCTGAATCCACGCTATCGCGCTGGTTAAATGTGAATGTTCCGGACTGGATGGGGTTCGACCAGGCGGCCGTGGTGGCCAATGCATTGGGGGTCACGGTGCGGGAGATGCTAGCGCACCCCGGGATCCGCTCGGCTGATGATGAGCGATACCAGGTGATCGGCCCATTGTTGGCTGCACCCATTGAGCACGTTCGGGCACTGACGCGGATGTATGTTGAGGTCATGGCCTGACTGTTAGGTTTACTGACAATCGACGCGGATGGCCGACTGGCTATGATTGGTGGGTCGGACTAATTCCTTCCGACATCCATAAATGGTTTAGCCCCTCACTGGATAGTGAGGGGCGTTTTTTTTGCCCTGCCTTACAGACCTTTAATTTATGTGTAGTGGTCCCGCCAGTGGCGCAATCTGGCTTGGTGATATGCCTTGTGCTCTGGTTGTTGTGCCTGCAGTTCTGCGTTGATCTCATCTCTTGTCATGGGCGCTTCGTTCTTCTTGCGGGGTTGCTCCAGCACCATCGACCACATGACGAACGCGGCCCGTTTATCGATCTCGATAAGCTGGCGTTCTGCGGCCGGCAGTGTCGCCAAGTTCTGTGATGGCTCAAGCATTGGCTTGTTCCTCCATCAGTGAAATCACATCATCCAGTTGATGCAGGGCAATGTCCTGCTCGGTAGGCGACAACCTGGCCAGCCATTGCTCTACATCACCGCCGCGATTCATCAGGTCGAATGCCTGTGACCGTAGCTGGCCCACGCGCAGCACCGCACTATCCCTCGCTTCAGACATTGCCATGGCGTCCAGCGGATCCTCATCTCGGCGCCCAGGGTGATGTTGGCTGGTATTCAGCCTGCCATTCGACATCCAGATATAAAGCCCCTCTTGTTTGAGCACAGCGCCTTGTTTCACTCGGGCTTGAGCCCATTCATCCAGACCCAAATAGACAAGCTCTCTTGCCAACACCTGATCCAGATCCTCGCGGTCGCGATCCTCCGTACAGTTATTGTCAGAGCTCCAAGGGGCCCCGGCTTCGCCGGGCCCAAGATCAACAGCCACAGCACTGCCCTGGCGGGCAGCTAACGGCACCAAGCCCCGAGCTTCGAGGCCATACTTGCTGATCTCCCAGCCTTCCAGTCTGGTTTCAATCTGTTCGCGCCAGCCCATCACGCCCATCATCTTGGTAACGTCCTCACCGTATTTGCTGGCGGCCTCCTTAATGATGTTCAGCAGGCGAACCGGGCGATCTGCTCGGCAGCAGACCGGCCCACCCATGGCGTCGGTGTACCAGCGCCAGTTGCCAACATCGGCTGCGCGGCGACAGGTCTCCAGCTGATGGTCGAGCGGTGGCCCCACAATGGCCCGGACTCGCCGCAGCTCACGCCAAACGGTCACACTCGGGCCGCCGATCTGTTGGAACTGACGGATACCCCACCACGACGCCCAGCCGGTGACGGCGGTGGCGGTGGTTTCTGCGGGTAACCCTGTTTCGTCATCCAACCCAACGGCGTGGCCGTCCAAGTTTTTTGCGATGTATTTGGCGATGTAGCCGGTAGCACTGCCCTTTGACGCATCGATAAATTTCCAATCGAATCGGGGCGTGATGTCGGTAAATGGCGGGCATGAGCGCCCCTGCTTGGTATGACGGCGCAACAACTCTTCTTTGTCATCTGTGATGGCATATTCCTGCAGGATGCTGATGCAGGTTGCCCATTGGTCAGGATGCACAAACAGCAGCATGTGCCAGTGCGGGGTACCATCATGGTGTGGTTCGCAGACCCGGAACCCGAACGGCTGGATGTTTTCGCGCTTTAACTTGGCCCGGGCCTTGGCCCATAGTCGGCACAGGTACTGCTGGGTATCTCGCGGGGTAACCCCGTTGTATTTCTGGTTTTCCACGGCCTTGCCGTTACTGCCCTGCTTCCACGAATGAAAGCGGCTCGGGGCCGTCCAGGTAATGAAGAGGCCGACATAGCCATTATCTGTCGCTATATCTTCAAAGCCGCGCATGCGGGCCATGAGTTCGAACCGGCGGATTTTTGGATTGGCGGGGCTGGCCATGATGGCCTGTTCAAGCGAGATTTCGTAACCGTGTTCTGGATTCACTGCCAGCATGTCACGCATCCACAATGCGGCTGCCCGCTTTCGGTTTCTGTGTTCTTGCAGGTTCTTCTCGCTCATGTAGGCCGAGACGCCCTTGCGCACTTTGCCCAACAGGATCGCGCCATGTTCGGTGTATCTGTCCCATGCCCGGTTGATGCGGCGCTCCCACCACTTAGGATCCAGTACGCGGATCAGCACGGATGAAACCCACAATTGTCGAGCATCATCATTAGGGAAATTGGCTGGCAGTGGCGGTAAGAAGCCCCACTTCTTGGCGACGCTTCCGACTTGGAAATAGCAATCCATGGTGTCGGCTTGCTCGGTACCGAAGTTGGTCATTTCATGCAGGATGAGTGCAGATTGGTTAGCCTGCTCTGCCGCTACTTCTGCTCTGCGTTCTTCGTTGCGCAGCTCATGCAGATCTACAGGGAACGCGGCTAATAGACCGGCTAACCAATCGACACGGGCGCGGAGCCAGACGTTGGCCTTGTATGCGTTATAGGCTTCGCCTTTTTTCCGCTTGGCCAGATATTGCTTGAATATCTCAATGCCAGACTCATCGGGCAGTTTGCCCAACAGGTCCATGGACCATGTCAGATCTTCTCTGCCCGGAGCACCGACAAAATAGGCCGGTATGTCGATACCGGCCAGTCTGGTTTGCAGTATGACAAGGTTCACTGAATGAGCGTCCCCTGCTGATGCAGCGGAGCGACTTTCGCCCACCAGTTACCAATCGCACGGGCAGTCTTTTCGGGGCCCTGGCCGAGAGCTTGCCAGTACAAACAACGGATAGCACCAAGGGTCAGCAACAGCTGATCCCGTGTGTCTTCGCCGTGTTCGAATGCCCGAGACCAGACCTGCCAGAACAGCTGGCGATTCAACCGCCAGTGATGGCGCAGGTGATAGCGGGGAGGTAGGGCGCTCACAGCGTCACCCCCGTGCGCTTTTTGAGCTCGGCGGCGAATTGGTCGAGCTGCTGGTTATCTGCAAAGCCGTCGATCACAATGGTGTGAGTCGGGCCATTCTTCTGGCTTGAGAACTCCAGTTGCGGGAACTGGTGATCGACAAAGGCATGGACCATGGCCACATCGATCTGGCTGGTCATGTGGCGGCTCATCAGCATTTGCGGTACTCCTCTGGTGAGCTCAACCCAAACGGGACCTCATCAACTCGCATCCCGAACACATCCATGGCCACGGCTCGTAGGTCATAGATGCTGATAGCCAATGCCAGCTCTGTGGCTTCAAGCGTCATGGCTTTGTCGTAGTGCTCCAGCACAGCGAATGCATGGCCGCTGTGGGCGGCGCGGACGGCTGCGAACAGATGCCGATAAACCTGCTCAGTGGTCGTCGGCTCTTTCTGGTCGTGGTGGTCGAGGCGGATTTTGGTCATACATGCACCCCCTCGCTGATCCAGACTTTGCCGGATGGCAGGTGCTGCAACGTGGCGAAGCCGCCGAACTTCATCCAGTGGCCCCGGATGCAGTCATAGCCTTGGTCGCGCAACCAGCGGTGCGCTTCCTGGAGGTTCTTGCGGATCTTGGTATTGCGGATAGCGGTGCTCATGACTGCACCCCCACTCGCTCATCAACAAACTTGATCTCTGGGATGGCGGCGTGAATTTCCGCGACTTGTTCCAGGGTTAATGAGAGGTGAGTTCTGACTGCACCACTGCCAACGAGGCAGCCGAAATATTCATCATTGGTGCCATCTATCTTCTGTATGGCTAACTCGAAATAACGAGCTCGGGCGCTCGCCATCATTGTTGACGCTGTCGCTATCACAAAATCATCGTCAATGATGGTGACTTCAGTAAAGGTGTCGCTATCTGGCTTAGAAAACCGGCAGACTCTTTGTGCTGCTTCTGTGCTCATGACTGCACCTCCGCCGTTTCCAGTTGCTCAATCCGAGCGCTGGCAAGCTCCAGGAGCTGGTCGATCTGGTTGCTCATGCGGTCGATCAGATCATTCTGGGCTGCCAGCTTTTCCCGGCCGAGTTGCAACACGGCGCAGGCATCCGCAAAAGCGGCTGCGCTGTTCGGCTCGATGACCGACAGCACCTCATCAGCAAAGATCCCCATTTCTTCGCCGGTGGTGTTGTGCTGTACCTGGCAGACAATTTCCGGCGCATTGGCATCCGGAGTTAGGGCGATGACGGTGCACAGACCGCCCTCTATCAACCCCCATTCTTGAGTGATGACTTGGCGACCTAGCAGTTTTTCGGCAAAAGCAGCGGCTATCAGACCGGCATTACCGGTCAAGGTATTGAGTAACATAGGTGAGTCCTTTCGTTATGGGGTGGGTTGCATCGCTTTGATGGTGTCGAGTCGGGCCTGCAGACTGCGGGCCTGCTGATTCAGTTGGACGCGGCGCAGGATTTCGGCTTTTTTGGCTTCGGTGCTGTTGGCGGCGGTTTCGCGCATCGGGATCAGCATCCAGTCCCGGCGGTCGAGCAGCTGCTCGCCGAACGCTCCGCTGATTTCACGAACCAGTTTGATACCGCGGCGAATCGCTTCGCGCTGTTCGATGGTCATTTCATCCAGCTCCAGGCTGGCGTGGGTCTTCGGGTGCAGGTGGGCGGCATAGCAGATCATCTGTCTGGCGCTCAGGCTCAACGCCGACCAGCGAGCGGCAGGGCCAGAGCGGCCCAGTTGCTGACGCATTTCGGCCAGAGCGGAATTACCCGCTGACTGTTGATATGCCTCTGGGCTCAGGAATGGGATGACCTGATGCTCGGCTGGCAAGTTGGAAACTTGAACTCTGATCGCTTCACCCATGGCGTTAACCCCGCGACATTGAAACAGTGGTTTTCGTGACGAACTGGCCGCCGACAACAACACGGCGGATCCCGACACTCAGGCGCGCACGACGCACTAGCAGTCGGCTGAGTGGGATGATGGTTTGCGGTTGCGCATTCATACTGTTACCCCCGGGATACCGTTCAGCAGGGCATCGGTGGCGCACGACAACACAGGTACGCTGGCAAACCGCTGCTCGACTTCGTAGATGAAAATGGCCAATTGGCCCATGGCTGCGGTGGCTACACCCACCGATCTGTCTCTGTCCGTTTTCGTGACCCGTCCGGTGGTGCTGATCTTGATGGCATCACCCGAGAGCTGGCCGACTGCCTGACTCAACTCCAGCGCCTTGGTCACCATTTCTGGCGCTGCTGGTGATTCCGGTATGGCCACCGCTGTCAGCCCACAGCACAGCAATGCCCCATCGATCAGGGTTTCATCACCGGTGGCGTGGTAAATAGCGACCAGATCTTCAATGGTTAGCTTGTGCGGTTGGTCGGCATTGAGCTTGTTTCGCAGCACTTGTTCTTTGATGCCAGTTCCTCTGGCTACATCTGAAAGCACATGGGTTGCAGCGAATCGTTCGCACGCGCTCTGAAATGCGAACAATTGTTTGGCGGTTGTTGGCTTAAACATGCGGAATCCCTCCCTGTCGTCCATGCTTACCGTGTCGGCTTGGCGCGCTCTTTAGAGCTGGCAGGCAAACGAGCTAACGCTGCTGCCTCGGCACAAAACGCCACCAGGTTGATCTGCGGGCGCTCCTGCGGGGTGGACTTGGGCATGATTGGGTATTTGCCGCTTTGTGCCCGCTTCTTTACCGTTTCAAACGGCACACCCGTCATTTGTGAGAAACGTTCCAGCGTGGCCACCGGTGCGTCGATTTGAATAACAATTTGTGTCATGATTGCCCCCTTTGGCTCGTTATGGCTCCATATTGCCCGCTTAAGTGGCATAAGATTAAACCATCTGGTTGAGTGCGATCAATTGATCCCACTCAATGGTTTAATATTGGGTCATATCGGGTCGCCGTGTCTATGGTTTGTTGCACCAATTGGTGCCACTTTTGCGTGGTATGTGATCTATGTCAAATATTAGCGACCGATCCGAATTCGACCCTGATGGGTTCATTCACCGACTTGAATATGTAATTGGTGGCGAATCACTACGCTCTTTTTCACAGAGAGCAGGGGTTAGTGATACGGTGTTAAAGCGATACCTTGGCGGATCCATCCCCTCTCTCGACCGTGCTGTCGCGTTAGCAAAGGCTGCTGGTGTGGACTTTGTTTGGCTGGCGTTGGGAATCGGTGATTGCCCAGAACCAACCGTGGCCTCGAAAAATGCGTCTCGCCTATCCAGTGCATTCAGAGCGCAACATGAATTAGCCGAAGCCAGTTCATCGCCTTCCAACGAATTCACTCTGATCGACTCATTTGCCGTGTTTGCCAGTGCTGGCCACGGCTCTGATGTTGGCTCTGAATTGCGAACCGAGCCGATGTCATTCCGCACCGACTGGTTAAAGAAAGAGGGCTTCCCTGAAGATCGGCTGGCAGTCATTCGAGCCAGAGGCGACAGCATGGAGCCGACTATCAGCGACAATGATGTGATCCTGGTACTGCTCTCAAATGGTGATGCCCCCAGAGATGGGCTTCATGTAATTCGTCTGGATGGTGGGTTGTTCGTCAAACGACTGCAGTTTGACCCGTTCGGTGGACTCTCCGTTGTTTCCGATAACCCGGCATATAAATCGTATTCAGTCAGCAAAGAGCAACGTCCCGATGTGCATATCATCGGGCGTGTGGTTTGGGCTGGGAAAAAGTTTTGATTTATTGCTGATTCGGAGTGTCTGTGTTGGCTAATTAGTTCTGGTGAAGGAGTCTAAGGATGGAGCTCGTATTTACGATACTACTGTTATTTGTGGTTTGCTATTTGTGGTTCAACCTGCATCAAGAGCAGGTCAGGCGCAAACAGTCAGTTGAAAAAAATGACGAGTTACTGAAGCTCCTTAATGATGAGAAAAAATACTCTGAATCATTATCCAAATACGAAGCTATAAAAGATGTTGAGGCGCATGTTCATGGCTTAAAAACAAAAGCAGAGCGAGATGCGGAATCTATAAGAAAAGAAGCGAAGGACTTGTTCGACAAGTCTCAGGCGCTCCGCGATAAACTTTATGCTGAATCTCGCGAGAGTGCAGATAGATGCATTGCTGAGGCAAAGACGGAAGCAACTAAAATAAGAGAAACAGCTAAAGATTTTAAAGCAAAGGCGCAGGCCGCTTTTCTTTCTGCTGAATATGAATCGCAGTCCATTATCAAAACAGCCCATCAAAACGCCCAGCTTATTATTGACAATGCCAACGCAGAGGCAAAAGTCATAGCCGGAGACGCCCTAGAAGCCAAGCGCGATGCCGACACATACACGACTATCATCAAGGCGCTAAAGAATAAGATTGATGGGTATGGTGACGAATGGATTATTCCTAATCGAAGCGTTCTCGATGACCTGGCTGACCAGTATGAATTCAAAGAAGCAGGAGAGCAGCTCAAGCGGGCGAGAGCATTATCAGCCAGTCTTATTAAAACGGAGAAAGCGGCGTCTTGTGACTATGTTGAAAACAATCGCCGCGAAACCGCGATTGCGTTTGTTCTCGATGCATACAACGGCAAGGTCGATACAGCCCTCGCCAAAGTCAAACACAACAATTACGGCAAATTATTACAAGAAATCAATGATGCCTTTGCATTGGTTAATAAACATGGCATGGCATTTAGAAGTGCTCGGGTGACTGACACCTACCATATGGCGAGAATTAATGAGCTGAAATGGGCTGTGGCTGTTAATGAACTGATGCTAGAAGAGCGCGAAGAACAGAAGCAAATTCGCGAGCAGCTGAGGGAAGAAGAGCGGGCCAGAAAGGAATATGAAAAGGCCATGAAGGATGCAGAGAAGGAAGAAAAGAAGCTGCAGGAAATGATGGATAAGGTTCGTGCTGAGCTGGCCCAGGCGAATGAACAGGAGCGCGCCAAGCTCGAATCTAAAATATCTGAGCTACAAGTGAAATATGCAGAAGCCGAAGCCAAGAACCAAAGAGCTATTTCCATGGCCCAGCAAACCCGTGCAGGCCATGTTTATGTGATCAGCAATGTTGGTTCATTTGGCGATGATGTATTTAAGATCGGCATGACACGCAGGCTTGAGCCGATAGAGCGTGTGCAGGAGCTTGGCGATGCCAGCGTGCCTTTCAGCTTTGACGTCCATGCGATGATATTCAGCGATGATGCCCCAGCCTTGGAAAAGGAACTGCACCGCCGATTCGGCGAGGCACAGCTGAACTTGGTCAATCCTCGAAAAGAGTTCTTCAAGGTTCCAATCAAAGAAATTAAGCAGGTTGTTGATGAAATGGGAATGCAGGTCCATTGGACATTGATGGCTGAGGCTCGGGAATTCCGCGAGTCTCAATCTATCCGTTCTGGACGGCCCCATTTGGTCTCTGTGGCATAGGAGTGTTTTGATATGTTTCTGGATAAAGACGGCCAACCTTTTGCCAGCTTTAACGCAAAGGCAAATATCGATAAAGCCATTGAAAACCTGCTTGGTCTTTGCGGCGGTCTTGCAGCCGATCAGCACTTGAACGATCAGGAAATCTTCTTTTTGCGGAACTGGCTTGATGACCATCAGCAGATCCGGAATGCCTGGCCTGCGAATGTAATTGGCGAGCGGATTTTCTCTATCTTGGCGGATGGCACAATTACCGATGATGAGAGAAAAGACTTACTGGAAACGCTGAATCAGCTGCTGGGTTCCCCCCAGGATATTGGCACTACGTCTGGTGTCTCATCTTCTCTGCCGGTCACCCCCGATGCGGTGGTGTCGTACCCGTCATTTTTTTGCTTAACCGGCAAGTTCATTACCGGCACCCGATCTAAGTGTGAGGATCTGGTTGTGCGATGTGGCGGCAAACCTGAATCGGATGTGACGCTGAAAACCAACTATCTGGTGATTGGCGATTTAGCGAGTCGGGATTGGAAGTTCTCATCCTTCGGTCGAAAGATTGAACGTGCGATGGAGTTGCGCGAGAAGGGCCAGCAGATATCCATCCTGTCGGAAGAGATGTGGATGGACGGCTTGAAGACTAACGGCGTGGTTTAGCCATGACTGTTCGCAACCTCAAAGATGGCAGCAAAAAGCCATGGCTGGCCGAAGTGTACCCGGCTGGCCGTGATGGCCCCCGCAAGCGCAAGCGCTTTGCAACCAAGGGAGAGGCTCTGTCATGGGAGACGTTCACCCTGAGTTCTGCTGGCTCGACACCCTGGGTCGAGAATGAACCGCAACAAGATGAACGCCGGTTGTCCGATTTGGTTCATCTGTGGTTTGGCCGGCATGGGCAAACATTAGCTGATGGGGTTCGCCGTCGGGATAAATTGATCTGGATGGCCACCGCCTTGGGTGATCCTGTGGCAACCGAGTTCAACGCTCAGCTGTTTTCTGCCTATCGAGAGAAGCGGCTGCAAGGGGAAGTGTTCGTACCCGGCCAGCGCAAGCAGGTGACCCCGACCACCATCAATCGCGAGCTGCTGTATCTGCAGGCTGTATTCAATGAGCTTGGTCGATTGGGGGAGTGGAGTGGCGGGAACCCGCTTTCTGTTCTGCGGCAGTACAAGGTTCAAGAGACCGAGTTGGCGTTCCTGTCGGACGATGAGATCCAGCGCCTACTGGATGCTTGCCGCTACCACAAGGATTTATGGCTGATTGTGATGCTGTGCCTGAGCACTGGGGCGCGGTGGTCTGAAATCGAGAAGCTGACCCGATCACAGCTCGGGGCAGGGCGCATCACCTTCACGCGAACGAAGGGCAAGCGCAACCGGACGGTGCCGGTAGATGGGTGGTTATTAGCAATGGTTCCTGCCCGAACCGGGCGTTTGTTTGCAGATTGCTATGATGAATTTGAAAAAGCGGTGAAGCATGCGCGTATCGAATTACCGACTGGGCAGCTGACTCACGTTCTGCGGCATACCTTCGCCAGCCACTTTATGATGAATGGGGGCAACATTCTGGTGCTGCAACGGATCCTGGGGCACACCGATATCAAGATGACGATGCGCTATGCCCACTTTGCCCCCGACCACCTAGAAGATGCTGTCCGCCTGAACCCGATCACGCACTTAAAAAGTGGCGGCAAAATGGCGGCGCACTTTCCAACCCTTAACCCTTAGCAGGCGGATATTGCTTTGCAATCCACAAGAGAAAGATGACTTTTTGTCGATCATAAAACGATAGGCATATAAAAGATGTCTATCGGTGTTATTCAATCATTTTCAATAACAAGGCTTTCAGGGCTTAGATATATTGCTGGCAGATAGTAAGGCCCCCATGGTGATTTGCTGGTGATGGTGAAAATGTGGTCTCTTATGCTTCCCACTAATAATTGGGCTGCGTTGTATGCGTATTTACTAACTTTTTCCTCATCTATTTTATTGTAATCTTCTTTATTTATGGAAAAGTGACCAATCGCTTGGATGTTAACGCAATATGCTGTTTCATTTGTAAAGACAAGGGTTTCATCGTCTATGTCATTGTTCAGGCTAACAGCAACGAACAATTTCTTGCAATCTTTCTCATCTGAGCATTTTGCACTTGCAGCTACATTAAATGCTCTTTCCTGAGTGTCGCCTCCATCTTCTGCCGAAAAGTCTGGATTAGATACCACTTGAGAAATTGTAAAAAAATATCTATCAAGCTGCAGCATATGCTATCTCACCATTTTGTCTGACTACATGCTTAATTGATTTTTTCATGTTCGCATCTATAAATAATTTTTCGCGGTGTTCCATTATTGAATTATCATAATTAACGCTAGATATTACTTCGAACCATCTAAATGTATTGTTTTGATGTGTGAAGTTTAAATTGACGTTGCATTCTAGTGCGTCAGATAATTTCACCAATGTTTCCAGGGTGAAATTGGCATCACCTTTTAATGCTTTTGAAATGTAAGCAGGTGAAACGCCGACGGAATCTGCTAATTCAGTTTTGCTGATTCCTGCATTTTTTATTAATCTGTTCAGAGAAATTGAAACAGATAACTTAATTTTTTCAAATTTATAAGAGGCCGTTTTTCTACGGCGGTCAATGAGACTCTTAAAACTTTTAGCCATGATCCACCTCCTCCAACTCGTCTAGGATATCTACAGCGTTGTCCTGATGAGCTTGCTGGTATCGTTCCATGATCGTCACACATTTTCCGACCTCCTCTTTGGGGGTCTTTTGGGTCTTCTTGATGAACCCATGCGAGCAAACGATTAGCTTGTTTGCTTCTCCATAAAACCACAAGATACGAATCCGACCTTTGATGAATTCGAAAATTTGGTGTTTCCCGTCAACCAAATGACAAAGTTTGTCGGATAGTTCATTTGGCCCTCGCTCACTCGTCGCCACGTGTTCTAACAACGCAAACATTCCATCAATGCTGCCGTTGAACCCGCCTGATTTTTCTAGCTGCTCAAAGAAGTCGAGCAACCCACATGACTGCTGGCCATGTTCTTCTTCAACGACAGCTACAATGTCCCATTTGGGGCTGTTGATTATTCGAAGGAAACGCATTTTAACCTATGAGTTAATTTTGTCCAGACCAGATGTGCTGTCAAGTGAGTTAGCTAACCACTTAAGAACTTTTCTATAAGTATGATGCGTAAGCGGCTCACGCAGGTCCCATAGGATAGCTTGCTTTGACCATCACCGGCAATGCGGCTTGTCTCGCAAATTCTTGAATTCTTCAGCTCCATTGCCCTTGCTGTTCTGCTACTAAGTGGCGGCAAAATGGCGGCGCACTTTCCAACCCTTAACCCTTAGCGGTTCGATATGGCCTTGTAACTCATTGAAAAATATATAACTGATTGTTTTTATTTATGTATGCGATGGTTTCAAAATCCGCCGGTGAATAACCGTGTCGGTTCGAGTCCGACCCTGGGCACCACATTATCGTTTCATGACGTGTCGTGAAACACCTGAAACCCGCACTGCCACTGGCTTTGCGGGTTTTTTGTTATTCCCTGCCGTATCATATAGACTCACCACATACCCCAATTTCAGGGGGTATATCTGGGGGTATCAATTCCCAGGGGGTATAAAAAGTACCCCCAATGGCTGCCAGCCTGCACCGGGCCTGACTTCGCGCCATGTCGAGACATACCCCCACAGCATTGCAAGTACCCCCAATTCAGAGCAGGGAGATACCCCCATGCCATTAACCGATACCGCCGCCAGGCAAGCTAAGTTCACCGATAAGCAGCAAAAGCTATCCGATGAAAAGGGGCTCTATCTGCTGGTCAACGCATCCGGCAAGTATTGGCGTCTCAAGTACCGCATTGCGGGAAAAGAGAAGGTATTGGCGCTGGGCGTCTATCCAGAGGTTTCTCTCAAGGAGGCGCGGGCTAAACGGGATGAGGCCCGAAAGCTGATTGCCGAGGGCGTTGATCCGGGGGTGACTCGCAAGCAAGAGAAGATTGCCAAATTGGCCGCCAGTGAAAACAGCCTTGAATCCCTGGCCCGTGAGTGGCACCAGGCCCAGCTTGCCCGGTGGAGCATGGGTCACGCCGCCAGAGTCCTTGAATCACTGGAGGCCGATGTATTCCCAGACCTAGGGCGTCTACCAGTGGCAGAACTGACAGCCCCCTTGCTGCTGGATGTTTTACGCAAGATTGAGCGCCGAGGGGCGACAGAGACCGCAGGCAGGGTATTGCAGCGGGTTGGCTCTGTCATGCGTTATGCCATCCAGACCGGGCGGGCCAGCTACAACCCCACCAATGATCTGCGCGGTGCCTTAACGGCGGCCAAGGTTGAACACAGACCAGCGTTGCCACGCTCCGAACTGCCCGAGTTTTTCCGCCGTCTGGCCGCCGAGCCATTGAACCCGGCAACCCGTCTGGCGTTTCGCCTGTTGATCCTGACCATGACCCGCCCCGGCGAGATCCGCTTTGCCCGCTGGGATGAATTTGATTTCGAGCGGGCCGAATGGCGTATCCCTGCTGAACGCATGAAGATGCGCACCGAACACCTGGTGCCGCTATCCCGGCAGGCACTGGCTGTCTTGGATGAGTTGAGACTACTGACCGGGCATGTGGAGCTGTTATTTCCCAGCCAGACCAGCAACCGCAAAGCCATGAGCGAAAACACGCTTTCCTATGCCATGGGTCGGATGGGGTACAAAGGCATTGCTACGCCCCATGGCTTCCGCGCCCTGGCCTCTACGACGATGAACGAAGAGGGCTTTGACCCTGATGTTATCGAGCGACAGCTTGCCCATGCCGAACGCAACAAGGTGCGGGCCGCTTATCACAGAGCGGAGTACCTGGATGACCGCCGCAAGCTGCTCCAGTGGTGGGCCGATTATTTGGATTCACAAGAGGGTGGGAACGTGCGCCCGGTGAACTTCAATCGAGCTAGTTGAAACATAATGAGCTGACTGGTATTGCAATATATAAGCCGTAGCGTTAGGATTCTCTAACCATAGGGAAAATCCCCTATGAGACATATAACCCGCCATAGTGCGGGTTTTTTTGTACCTAAAATCAACCCGGCCTCTGTGCCGGGTTTTTTATTTGGAGATTCATTCCATGCAAGAAAAAATACCCGCAACTGGTTTTATGCGTCTGTCGCAAATACTTCCAAATCCCAAGGCTGGCCATAGAGGGATTGTGCCCGTTTCCACTGCAACCCTGTGGCGCTGGGTATCTTCCGGTAAGTTCCCGAAGCCTGTCAAATTGTCCGAAAGGGTTACTGTCTGGAGGGTAGAAGATATACGGGAATGGATGGATGCTCAAGGTAAAGCGGCATAAGGGGGCTGGCGATGAAAAAAGAAAAAGGCCAGAACCAAAAGGCCCTGACCCAAAAGCAACAGGCCGAGCATAGCATTACCCCAATCCGTATCGCCACCAAATTGGAGCTAGTGGCTATCCGCTTGCTGGAGAATGGACTGGACGGAATCAGCGCCCTTTCATCTCTAGCGAGAGATCACGATCTGA
>JAYRLO010000007.1:0-23731 GCA_041905215.1 Aeromonadaceae bacterium | reverse complement strand
AAACTTCTCGTTGATCCCGGAGGAAGCAAAGTACTGACTCAACTCCGCAGTCAGCATCAGGCTATCTTTGAAATCTTTGTAGGTACCAGCCGTTTCCTGAGCGTCGGAGTCATTCAGTAGCGCATAGTCGACACCCATTTCAACCCAGGCACCGTTCCATGGCTTCAGACCGGCATAACGCAAGTCGGCGTAGTTAACGTTCAAAGCATCTGCATCGTTGCGAATTACAGCGGCAGAGAAGGCACCGTCACCGGCCTTGATGCTTTCGATACCGGCACCGGCACCAGAGATGTTCCAATACTTGGTGTCGATGATGTGCAGATCATGACGTTGATAGTAACGCTTACCCGCCCAAACCACGGCATCCGGAGAGGCCGCAATCAGTCCCTTCGCCTGGACGTTGAACTGACGCAGGGCAAATACGGCATCCTCTTCTTTCTTACAAACATCTTTTGATGTGATGTCGCAACTCATATTTGAAGATGTACTTTCCCAGTCATTCGAACCGTCGGAGTTCATGCTGAACATGCTATCGACGTAGAAAGTCTTACCGCCCTTGTTATACAGCTCCTGACCCAAACCGATTTCGGTGTAGGTATCCGCTTCGTTACCCAGACGCCCAACATAGGGAATCATCCAGCTTTGGGTTGCCCCATCTTGAGAAACACCGACACCGGAACGGAAGTAACCAGTGAAGTTTACAGCGGAGGCCGAAGTTGCTGTCAGGGCTAACGCCATGGCCACAGAGGTAGCAAGCAGTTTTGCGTTCATAGATATTCCTTTATTAGTCCATACCTTTTGAGGGATTGTGCCAGCCTACTTGTAGGGTAAACGATTTCACTGGCTCGAGAGGATTATAAGAAGGTTGAGCGCCGAAATGTCATGATGCAACTCACAAAAAGCGATCGTTACACAAACCAAGCCAAAAAACGGATTCAAGCAAAACACGCAAGGATCATAACACACTGATTTTAAAGGGATTAATGCGCGGAGATAGCCGTGTGATCGATTACACAGAAACGGAATTCCTTGTCTGAAGAATAAGAATAGCGGACTACTCGAACTTAAAATCCGTCATTTGATTATCGACCATCAGGTGGAGTTGAGCTGGCAAAATGCCAGGGCAATCCAAGGATCCGGTTCGCGACCTGCGGGCGCTCTTACAGGTGGATGAATGGAATTTGGGTGGGCTGTTGTAGGAGTCGAGCGTAGCTCGCGAACCCGCTGGGGTCTGGCATCAGTGGCAATTTAGTCAGCAGACGCCACCTCTCAACCCGTAACTGGGACAGATCCATAAAAAACGCCCTCCACTGGAGGGTAATGTCAGTCAGCTAGCGAAGGAGAGATAGCCTTTTGAGCCAACCGTTGGCGGCAAGGATGCCGCCGTCGAGCCCCCTTAGGAAGGGTTTACGGCGAGTTGGCGAGAGAGGTTGTCTCTCCCGAACCTCTTAACTGACAAGCATTATCCACAAGGGGCGATTGCATCGCCGATGGATCAGCGATGCGACAGATTGCTCACCGAATGGCGGCGCACCAGAGTCGGGCTGAACATATTGGTGGTCTCGGGCAGTTCATCGCCATGAGACAGGGCCACCGCCAATTCTGCCGCTTGTGTCGCCATGGCCGCCACCGGATAGCGAACCGTGGTCAGGCGTGGTCGTAGATAGCGAGCGATCAGCACATCATCAAAGCCGATGAGCGAGATATCCTGAGGCACTTCTACGCCGTTATCACTGAGCACCGACAGAGCCCCGGCCGCCATGGAGTCGTTGTAGCAGACCACAGCGGTCATGTTGCGACCGCGGCCCAGCAGTTCGGTCATCGCCTCTTCGCCACCCACCTCATTGGGTGAACCGCGGGAGATCAGGCGCTCATCCACCGCAATGCCGTGTTCTTGCAATGCATCGAGGTAACCCTGCAGGCGATCCTGTGAGTCAGAGATCATGTGGTTGGAGCAGAGAAAACCGATCTTCTGGTGCCCTTCCTGGATCAGATGACGAGTCGCCAGCCAGGCGCCATGGTGATCATCCAGAGCAATACAGCGGGATTCGTAACCAGGCAGCGTACGGTTGATCAGCACCATACCGGGGACATGGCTCATCAACAGAGCCAGCTCCTCATCCGGCAGAGCCTTGGCGTGCACCACAAGCCCAGCACAGCGGTGACGGATCAGCTGTTCGATGGCCTGCTTCTCCTGCTTGGCATCGTGATAGCCGTTGCCGATCAACAGAAAGTTGCCCGTCGCCTGAGCCACCTGTTCTACCGCCTTGACCATGGTGCCAAAGAAGGGGTCGGAAACATCCGCCACCACCAGGCCCAGAGTCTCGGCACTTTGATGCGCCAAGGCGCGTGCATTGGCATTGGGGTGGTATTTGAGCTCGGCCATGGCCTTGAATACAGCATCGCGAGACGCCTGGCTGGCCTTGGGAGAATCATTGATTACACGAGAAACGGTAGCGACCGAAACTCCCGACAAACGAGCTACATCTTTGATTGTTGCCATTTTTTTATTACCCGTTGAATGCTCAATACCATCAAATCCAGTGGAACGATAGTAACGACGTTTTCGTTTGATTACACAGCCTTTTATCAAAAAAGCATGAAACAGATGCTTTATTCGGCAAAAAAGCCATTGAGTTTCACCAAAGTTACACGAGCAAATCACACTTTCCGCATCAAACAGCCCATCACGTGAGCCAGATCACACCATTTCACCGAAAAACACTTCCAAACAGACCCAGAACGGGATTAAATTTAGGGTAATCGATTACACAAGCTGGAGTGCCTGATTTGACGCCACTCCAGAGCCTAAGTAGGGAGTAAATGATGCTACGAGTTCTCGTCACAGGTGGAACAGGTTACATCGGCAGCCACACCTGTCTGCAACTGATTGCCGCTGGTATGACACCGGTACTGCTGGATAACTTTTGCAACAGCAAGCCCAGCGTCATGGATCGCATCGAACAATTGAGCGGCCAGCGACCAATCCTCTATCGCGGCGACATCCGCGATGCCGCTTTGCTGGATCGCATCTTTGTCGAACAGCAGATCGATGCGGTGATCCATTTTGCCGGCCTCAAGGCGGTCGGTGAATCGATGCAAAAGCCGTTGGAATACTATGAAAACAACGTCAGTGGCACCCTGGTGTTGCTGCAGGCGATGCGTCGCGCCAACGTCAAAAACTTCCTCTTCAGCTCGTCAGCCACCGTCTATGGTGACCCGCAACAGGTGCCCATCACCGAAGAGTCGCCGACGTTGCAAGCCACCAACCCCTACGGTCAGAGCAAGCTGACCGTCGAGCTGATGGTCAAGGACTTTGCCCGCTCCGCCCCCGATTGGTCGCTGACCCTGCTGCGCTACTTCAACCCGGTTGGTGCTCATCCGAGCGGCCAGATGGGGGAAGATCCGCAAGGTATTCCCAATAACCTGATGCCTTACATCGCCCAGGTTGCCGTCGGCCGCCGCGAGCACCTCTCCGTGTTCGGTGGCGATTATCCGACTCCGGATGGCACCGGTGTTCGCGATTACATCCACGTGCTGGATCTGGCCGATGGCCATGTCGCCGCCCTGCGCGCCAAGTGCCATCAGCCAGGCGTTCATATCTACAACCTGGGAACCGGTCAGGGTTACAGCGTGCTGGAGATGGTCGCGGCCTTCTCCCGTGCCTGCGGTCGAGCGCTGCCCTATGTCATCACAGAACGCCGCGCCGGCGATATCGCCCAGTGCTGGGCCGATCCGGCCAAGGCCAGCCAGGAGTTGGGTTGGCAAGCCAGCCGCAGCCTGGATGACATGACCGCCGATACCTGGCGCTGGCAATCCCAGAATCCGAACGGCTATCCCGGCGAATAACGCCGTCGCCTAGCCCCGAATCAGCTCAGTCAAGGAAATATCACTATGTTGTTTGAACCAACTGATCACCCACATCGCCGCTTTAACCCGCTCAAAGGGGAGTGGGTTCTGGTTTCACCCCATCGCGCCAAGCGCCCCTGGCAGGGTCAGCAGGATGAGCCGGATCGTACCGTGCGTCCGCCCCACGATCCGGAATGCTTCCTGTGCGCTGGCAATACTCGTGTCACCGGTGATGTAAACCCGGACTACCAGGGCACCTTCGTCTTCACCAACGACTTCGCCGCCCTGATGGTCGATACCCCGGAGGCACCGCAAAATAAGGATCCACTGTTCACTCTGCAAAGCGCCCGCGGCACCAGCCGGGTGATCTGCTTCTCACCGGATCACAGCAAGACCCTGCCGGAACTCACCGTCCCCGCGCTGCAAGCCGTGGTCGATACCTGGTGTGAACAGACCGCCGAGCTTGGTCGTGACTACCCCTGGATCCAGGTGTTCGAGAACAAGGGCAGCATGATGGGTTGCTCCAATCCGCACACGCACGGCCAGATCTGGGCCAACAGCTTCCTGCCCAACGAAGCCGCCGCCGAAGATCGCACCCAGGCAGCCTATTTCGCCGAAAACGGTTCGCCGATGCTGCTCGACTATGCCCGCCGCGAGCAGGCCGATGGCAGCCGTACCGTGGTCGAAACCGAACACTGGATCGCCGTGGTGCCTTACTGGGCCGCCTGGCCTTTCGAGACCCTGCTGCTCCCCAAATTTGCCATTCTGCAGCTGCCGCAGCTCACCGATGCCCAACGAGCCGATCTGGCCGTGGCCCTGAAGAAGCTGACCAGTCGCTACGACAACCTGTTCCAGTGCTCCTTCCCCTACTCCATGGGATGGCACGGTGCCCCCTTCAACGATGAAGAGAATCCGCACTGGCAATTGCACGCTCATTTCTATCCGCCACTGCTGCGCTCCGCCAGCGTGCGCAAATTCATGGTCGGATACGAGATGCTGGCCGAAACCCAGCGCGATCTGACTGCCGAACAGGCTGCCGAGCGTCTGCGCGCCGTCAGCGATATCCATTTCCGTGAACAAGTCTGAGGTCGCCATGAGCATTCAAGCATTACAGAAGATCACCCAATCCGTGTTCCAACAGGTCTTTGGCTATGCCCCCAGCCTGGATATCCAGGCGCCGGGTCGCGTCAACCTGATCGGTGAACACACCGACTACAACGACGGCTTCGTACTGCCGTGTGCCATCGATTACCAGGCGGTGATCAGCGCCTCGCCGCGCCAAGGCAGCATGGTTCGCGTGGTGGCGGCCGACTATCAGAACCAGCAGGACGAATTTGATTTGAGCGGTCCGATTGAGCCGCACCCAGACTACCTGTGGGCCAACTATGTCCGCGGCGTCGTCAAGTACCTGCAGGAGCGCGGTTACACCTTAGGCGGTGCCGATCTGGTGATTACCGGTAACGTACCGCAAGGTGCCGGCCTCTCCTCCTCCGCCTCGCTGGAAGTAGCCGTCGGCCAGGCGTTCAAGGCACTCAACCACCTGGATATCAGCCAGGCCGATATCGCCCTGAATGGTCAGCAAGCCGAAAACCAGTTCGTTGGTTGCAACTGCGGCATCATGGATCAGTTCATCTCCGCCCTTGGCGAAGAGGGCCATGCCCTGCTGATCGACTGCCGCAGCCTGGAAACCCGCGCCGTAGCGATGCCGCAAGGGTTTGACGTCGTCATCGTCAACTCCAATGTGCGCCGCGGTCTGGTCGACAGCGAATACAACACCCGCCGCGCCCAGTGTGAGGAGGCGGCCCGCCACTTCGGTGTCAAGGCGCTGCGCGATCTGACCATCGATCAGTTCAACGCCCGCGCCGCCGAGCTGGACCCGGTCGTCGCCCAACGTGCCCGTCACGTCATCACCGAGAACGCCCGCACTCTGGAGGCGGCCGATGTGCTGGCCCGTGGCGATATGGCTCGCATGGCTGTACTGATGGCCGAATCCCACGCCTCCATGCGCGATGACTTCGCCATCACGGTGCCGCCCATCGATGCCCTGGTCGAGATGATCAAGAGCGTCATCGGTACCGAAGGTGGCGTCCGCATGACCGGCGGTGGTTTCGGTGGTTGCATCGTCTCGCTGGTACCGCACGCGCTGACCGAGCAAGTGTGTGCCACCGTCAAGGCTCGCTATCCGGAAGTCTCCGGCCTGCAGCCGACGATCTACATCTGCCAACCCTCAGCCGGTGCCGGCGCTCTGCTGTGAGGTTCTGATGAACAAGCCTGTTTCAGCTGAAACACAGTATGCGGATGAGCCTCGGCTCATCCGCCTGGAAAATAGCAACGGCATGCAGATCACGCTGATGGATTGGGGCGCCACCTGGTTATCCTGTCGGGTACCAGTCGTCGGCCAAGCCAGCCGCGAAGTGCTGCTCGGTTGCCCGCAAGCCGACCAGTACAACCAGCAGCAGGTCTATCTGGGAGCCATGATCGGACGCTATGCCAACCGCATTGCCAACGCGCACCTGCCCTACCCAGGCCGGGATCGGAAACTGGTCGCCAGCCAAGGCGTGAACCTGCTGCATGGCGGGCTCGATGGCTTCGACAAGCGCCGCTGGCAGGTCCAGGAGCAAAGCACCCAGCATGTCCGCTTTGCCCTGCACTCCCCGGATGGCGATCAAGGGTTTCCGGGCGCACTGGATGTCTGCGTCAGCTATCACCTGAGTGATGACAATGGGGTGCGCATCGAGATGCAGGCGCACAGCGATGCATTGACGACCGTCAACCTGACCAACCACGCCTACTTCAATCTGGATGGCACCACCAGTGATGTTCGCCAGCATCTGCTGCAACTTCATGCCGATTTCATGTTGCCGACCGATACGGCGGGGATCCCCGTCGGAGCACTGGCTCGCGTCGAAGGAACCTCCTTCGATTTTCGTCAGGAAAAGCGGTTAGCCCGCGACTTCCTCGGCGACAGCCAGCAGCAACAGGCCAAGGGTTACGACCACAGCTTCTTGCTATTGAATCAGCGAGAGTTGGGCGGCCGCCCTGCCGCCACCCTGAGCTCTGCCGATCAGAGCCTGCGCATGGAGCTCTCCACCAGCCTGCCATCGATGCAGCTGTATACCGGCAACTATCTGGCCGAGACCCCCGCCCGCGATGGTTCGCGTTACGCCGACTATGCCGGTGTCGCACTGGAGCCGCAGTTCCTGCCGGATAGCCCGCATCATCCGGAGTGGCCGCAACCCAGCTGCTGGCTGGAACCGGGCCAGGAGTATGGCCACTGGATCCAGTACCAGTTCCGCTGATGAGTCGCCTGAATGCGCGTCGGCGCCGACTCAGCTGGTTCGTGCAGCACACGCCTCGATGGCGGCATTTAAGCCGCCATCGTTCGGCACGCCGGATCCGCAGCAAGCCAGCCTGCCGGCAACTGGAGGCATAAAAAAAGCGTTGTCACCGTTAGGGGTTGCTCTGAGTCAAAACCTCACAGGAGCCTGGTGAGCCGGAGTCAGGACGAACGCAGAGACGCCGTGAATACATCCATGTAGGCTTGATGGCGACATCCCTGCCGCCAACACTCTGCTTTTCGTCCTGACACCTTCCCTCGCATGAGCGATTTCGAATAGCGGCTCACTCACCCCAGCCGTTGCTGCGGGGCCCTTAAGTCTGCCAATCTGTAGTTAGCGCCCATAACTCGCTGAATAACGTCTGGTTTATCGACCATTGATTGATTTGTCTGCTCAGGGTCGGTAACAATCAGGGCCAACAATCCAAGGGCAAACCAATAGCCCGACTAGATGCTGGTTTTTTAAGGGAGTGTGGTTATGAGTGCGAATCCACCGGTCAAACACCTGTGGTCCAATTTTTGGCGACTACTGAAGCCCTATTGGGTCTCCAAAGAGGGGCGCAAGGGCTGGCTTTTATTGGTCGTGGTTCTCTGCCTGATGGCGGGGACTGTCTACCTGTCGAAGCAATTCAATGAATGGTACAACTCTTTCTGGAATGCACTACAAAATTACGACTTGCCCGGTGTCACTCGTTACCTACTGCTCTTCTGTGTGCTAGCCACCTTTCATGTCGCAGTCTCGGTTTACCTCTCTTACTATCAGCAGATGCTCAGCATCAAGTGGCGGCAATGGCTGACCCAGCACGTCATGACCACGTGGCTAAATAAGGGAAATTATTACCGGTTGCAGTTGACCGATAAGAAGACCGACAACCCGGACCAACGGATAGCCGAGGATGTTAATCAGTTTGTAAGTAACACGCTCGATCTGTCTCTAGGGATTCTAAGGGATATAGCCATGTTATTTACCTTTATAATGGTGCTATGGACTCTCTCTACTCCCCTAGATTTTAAATTGCTTGGTCATGACATCCATTTACCTCAAGGCTACATGGTATGGATGGCGCTGGGCTACGCCATCATCGGCACTCTGCTGACCTTCATCATCGGCCGGCCACTGGTCGGTCTGACCTTTAGTCAACAACGTCTTGAGGCTGACTTCCGATATGCACTGATCCGGCTACGTGAAAATGCTGAGTCGGTGGCGCTGTACAAGGGGGAACAGGAGGAGGACAAAGTCCTCGATTTACGCTTTTCCAGCGTGGTAAAAAACTACTTCCAGCTGATGCGTCGTCGTAAAAAAATCGGATTTTTCGTGCTCGGATATAACCAAACTGCTGTGATTTTTCCAATCCTCGTCAGCCTCCCTAGCTATTTTGCCAAGGTGATTCAAATTGGCGGTATCATGCAGATCTCTGGTGCTTTTGGTCATGTACTTGATTCACTATCAACCCTAGTAAATAACTATACAGCTCTCGCACAGTGGAAAGCTGTCGTCGACCGTCTGGCCACCTTCCAGCGAGGGATGGATTATGCCGAGCAACTCCCAAGTATCCAGCCAGAACGAGTGGGCGAACAACTCCGTCTGCATGATCTGAAGGTAAACCACCCGCTCAACGGTGCCCTGATGCAAGCGGCCAACTGGCAACTGAATCCTGGCGAATCCCTGTTGATCCAGGGGCCTTCCGGCTGTGGCAAATCCACCCTGCTGCGCACCCTGGCTGGACTCTGGCCCTTTGCCCAAGGCAGTGTCGATTACCCGGCCGCAGGGAGCGTGCTGTTTTTGAGCCAGAAACCCTATCTGCCGCTGGGCACGCTGCGCGAAGCGCTCTGCTACCCACTGCCACCGCAACCGGATGAGGTTCTGCTGCCGCTGCTGGAGCAGGTTGGCCTCGGCGCTTTTGCTCCTCGCCTCGATGCCCATGATCTCTGGTCACACATGCTGAGCGTCGGCGAACAGCAACGGGTCGCCTTTGCTCGCGCCCTGCTGGTCAAACCGGCACTGTTGTTTATGGATGAGGCCAGCTCGGCGCTCGATGAGCAGAGCGAAGCTCAGCTGTATGGCCTGCTGAAGAGCCAACTGCCGCACAGCATCTTGGTCAGCGTCGGTCACCGCAGCACGCTGCAGCCCTTCCACAATCGTCTGCTACGCTGGCAAGAGGGTGGGCACTGGCAATTGGCCTGAGCCTGAGGGTGGCGGTGCCTGAGGGCCGCCACCTTTCCTCAACTGGAGTCGATACCATGCACGCGGCGCTCTCTTGCTTTGCCCCTTCGCGAACAATGCCACACGTCTGGATGTTGCTTGCTCTGCTGCTTCCCTCCGCCGTCGATGCTCGCCAGTTGGCCTTCGAACGCGATGAGATGACCCAGCATTACCGCTGGCAGCCGCCGGCCTCGGTGGCCGAAGGCAAAGTCCAGACTCTGACACTGAACCTGCCAAAACAGAGCGAGCTCAGGTTCTACCGTGCCTGGCGGCCCGATGCGGCCCGGCGCACCCTCTACACGCGTCTCCTGCAATCGGCCCGCCACCAGTGGCCCGAGGTATTCTTCGAGCTGCACCGCCAGGAGCCGTGGCAGATTGCGATCCGCACGCCAGACCCCAAACAATTGCCCGAGGTGCAAAAATGGCTGGTGCAGGAGGAGTCGACCCTGCTGGCGGCCCTGTTGGCCGAAAATTTCCAGCATGAGGGGAAGGATCCTCTTGGCCAGAGTGGCATTCAACCCGACTACAACCGGATCATCGACATCAGCAGCAGCGAGCTCGGTGACGTAGCGGAGGCCCTGCTGCAAGCCGCTGGCGGCGAGCAGACACCCCCACGCGATCTGCTCAATTACCTGCTGGTCTTTGTGCAGTCGATCCCTTATCAGCAGTTGCAGAGTGACGATGGTGAGCGGGGAACCGGCTTCTTGTTGCCCCACCAGGTACTGGCGAATAACCGTGGCGATTGCGACAGCAAGGTGGCGCTGCTGGCCAGCCTGTGGCGTTATCTAAAACCCGAGATCCCGCAAGTACTCCTCTTCGTTCCGGACCATGCCCTGCTCGGCATCGCCCTGCCGACTCGCGGCCAGGACGAAACGGCATCGGCTGCGGGTCGTCGCTGGCTACTGGTGGAGCCGACCGGTCCGGCCGAACTGACAGCCGGACAGATCGGCGCCGCCAGCAAACTCTATATCCAGAGCCGTAGTTTTCAGGCGGTTCCCGTTCAGGCGATCGACAAAAACTCGACCCCCAGCCGGTAGTTGTCGCCCTGCGGATCGACACGGATCACCCGGGCCTGAGCCTTGAACTGTGGCAACAGGTTGCTACTGTTAGACAGGCTGACCTGCAACTCGCTCCCTTCCGGATAGATATTTTTCTCGATTTCGATCGACATGCCATTGGCACTCAGATCCCGGCAGACCCCCTCGATGACATGAGAGCCCTGGATCAGAGTCACAGGCGCATTGACGACCATGCGCATGAAGTTTCGTCTCTCCTTGGATGTATCAATCAGCACAATGCCTCCTCAATGACGCTGACACCAGTCGTGACTGGTATTGATCACAAAATGTTAATAGAATAGAGCCCGTTTCAAACGGGGTGCGGGCGTCCGCTGAGAACATACCCGAGAACCTGATCCAGTTCGTACTGGCGGAGGGATTTGAGACCACATCGCTACCCGCCACCCGGCGCGCCACCGATGAGACGCCTGCCAAACCAGCACAACAAGGAGTCTCCACGTGCGCCATCTGCTATTACTCTCCACCCTGTTCGCGGTCACCACCGGCGTCATGGCCCAGGAAAAACTGACCATCTACACCTATGACTCGTTCGCCTCGGACTGGGGTCCTGGGCCGAAGATCAAACAAGCCTTCGAAAAAGAGTGTGGCTGCCAGATTGATTTTGTGCCACTCGAAGACGGCGTGGCTATCCTTAACCGTCTGAAATTAGAGGGGAAGCACAGCAAAGCCGATCTGGTCATCGGCATGGATGAGTCCATGCTGCCCGAGGCGCGCAAGAGCCAGCTCTTTGCCGACCATGGTGTCGACTTGGCTCCGCTGGCCCTGCCCGGTGGCTGGCAGGATGCCACCTTCCTCCCCTTTGACTATGGCTACTTCGCCTTCGTCTATGATGCAACCAAGCTGAAAAACCCTCCCAAGAGTCTCACCGAGCTGGCCAGCCGGACCGATCTGAAGATCATCTACGAGGATCCGCGCACCAGCACGCCGGGCCAAGGTCTGCTGTTGTGGGTCAAGCAGACCCAAGGCGACCAGGCTGCCGCCCTGTGGCAACAACTGGCCAAGAAGACGGTCACCGTCACCAAGGGGTGGAGCGAAGCCTACGGCATGTTCCTCAAGGGGGAAGCCGATCTGGTGCTCTCTTACACCACCTCCCCGGCCTACCACCGCCTGGCCGAGCAGAAGCAGCAATACCATGCCGCCCTGTTCGATGAGGGGCACTACCGTCAGGTTGAAGTCGCCGCCCAGCTCAAGAGTGCCCAGCATCCGCAACTGGCCGCCCGCTTCTTGAAATTCATGCTCAGCGATGAGTTCCAGAGCCTGATCCCGACCGGCAACTGGATGTATCCAGTCACTCGGGTGACACTGCCCGAGGGGTTCAACCAGAACGAGACGCCAGCCAAGACCCTGCACCTGGATGAGGCGCAGATCGCCAGCCAGCGCAAGGCCTGGTTGCAGGAGTGGCGCCGTGCAGTCAGCCAGTGAAACCAATACGATGACGCCATGCTGACGGATCAGAAAAAGCAGGGAGCGTTCCCATTGAGCCAACCGTTGGCGGCAAGGATGCCGCCATCGAGCCCCCAGGGATGGGTTCACGGCGTGTTGGCGAAAGGGAATGCTCCCGCAGTTTTCTCAGGCGGACATTATTGTCTGCAGAGTTGGGAGTTGGCGTCGTGAGAGCCACGGCTCGAGCCGCCTGGTGGTGGCCGGCTAGTCTGCCGCTGCTGTTGTTACTGCTGTGCGGGCTGGGGCCCCTGCTGGCCCTGCTGCAGCAATGCGGCCTCAGTGTGGCCCCTCTTTGGCAGGATGAGTATCTGCGCCATGTGGTGGGCTTTAGTTTGCTGCAGGCCAGCCTGTCGACACTGCTGAGTCTGGGGCTGGCCATCCCGGTCGCCCGGGCGCTGCATCGCCGCCACTTCCCCGGTCGAGCCCTGCTGCTGCGTCTGTTCGGCATCTCCCTGGTACTGCCCGTCATCATCGCCCTGTTCGGCCTGGTGGCGGTACACGGCCAACAGGGTTGGGTGCCTCGCTTGCTGAACTGCTTGGGTCTGCAGCCGCCCCCCTATCTCTACGGTCTGGGTGGCATTCTGCTGGCCCATCTGTTTTTTAACATGCCGCTGGCCGCCCGCTGGTTGCTGTTTGCGCTGGAGACAATCCCGGCCGAAAACTGGCGACTGGCCAGCCAGCTCGGCATGAAATCCGGCGCTCTGTGGCGTTATCTGGAGTGGCCCGCCCTGCGCAGTCAATTGCCCCCCATGGCCAGCCTGATCTTCGTGCTCTGCTTCTCCAGCTTTGCCACCGTGATGGCGCTCGGCGGCGGCCCGGCCGCCACCACTCTGGAGGTGGCCATCTACCAGGCGCTGCGCTTTGACTTCGAGCTGGATACCGCCGCCCAGCTGGCCATCTGGCATCTGTTGCTGTGTGGGGCGGCTCTCTTGCTGCATCATCGCCTCGGCCACCAGCCGCCAGTCCACCGGATCGGCCCGAGCCGAAGCCTTCGCCCCGATCGCATCGGCAAGCTGGGGCTCTGTGTTGATGGCTTCTGGCTGGCAATCGCCCTGCTGCTGTTTCTACCGCCACTAGTCGCCATCATCAGTGCCGGTCTGCAACCCCAACTCTTCCAGACGCTGCACTCGCCACAACTCTGGCTCGCTATGTTCACCTCCCTGCAGATTGGCCTGGGGGCAGCGCTGCTCGCCTGCGCCTTGAGTCTGGGGCTACTGTTTAGCAGCCGCCACCTACGACTGCGGCTGGCGCGCCCCCAGACGGCAACTCTGCTGGAATCAACGGGGTCGCTGATCCTGCTGATCCCCACCTCGGTGCTGAGTACCGGCCTATTCATTCTGCTGCTGCCGGTAGCCGATGTATTCGGTCTGGGTTTTTGGCTGGTGATGTTGCTCAATGGTCTCGCCTGCCTGCCCTACACGGTGCGAACCCTGCAACCGGCGTTGCAACAAGCCGTGCTGCGTTACGATCGGTTGGCTCTGAGTCTGGGGCTGCAAGGGTGGAGTCGCTGGCGTTATCTGGAGTGGCCACTGCTGCGCCAGGCCGTCGGTCGAGCCCTGGCGCTGGCTGGCATCTTCTCGCTCGGCGATCTCGGCGCCGTCGCCATGTTCGGCAGCAGCGATCTGCAAACCCTGCCCTGGCTGCTGTTTCAGCAGTTGGGCAGCTATCGCCTCGACGAGGCCGCCGCCACGGCGCTGCTGTTGCTGCTGCTGTGTGTCACTCTGCTCGGCGTCGTCGAGCGCGGATTGGGAGGTCGTCAGTGACCCAGATGCCACTAGAAATGCCTGCAGCCCTGCACTGTGAGGGACTGACTCTGACGCGCCACGGCGAAGCGTTCCACTTCGACTTCACCCTGGCGCGCGGCGAGTTGCTGGTGCTGGTTGGCCCCAGCGGCGCGGGCAAGAGTACCCTGCTGGATCTGCTCGGTGGTTTCACCCAAGCCGACTCCGGCAGCCTCTGCTGGCAAGAGCAGGATCTGCTGGCGTTGCCGCCCGCCGCGCGCCCCTTCACCACACTATTTCAGAGCAACAACCTGTTTGACCATCTGACGGTGCAGCAAAATATCGGCCTCGGCGTACAGGCCAATCTGCGGCTGAACCCGAAGCAGTGGCAATCGGTGCGACAGGCCGCCACGCGGCTCGGTCTGGAGAGTATGCTCGAGAGACTCCCCAGCCAACTCTCCGGTGGACAACAACAGCGCGTCGCGCTGGCCCGCTGTCTGGTGCGCCAGCGCCCCTTCCTGCTGTTGGACGAACCCTTCTCGGCGCTGGATCCGGCCCTGCGTCACGAGATGCTGCACGACGTTCAGCGATTAGCCCATGAGCAACAGATTGGCGTGCTGCTGATCTCTCATCACCCCGAGGAGGCTCGAAGCGTCGCCGATCGCATCGCTCTGTTGCTGGATGGCAAAATCTGCTTCTGTGGTGATGTCAGCGAACTGGATAACCGGGCCAATGACGACATGGCCCGCTATCTGGGGCGGGCCATGGGGTTGCTGGAGCGGGGGGATTAGAGGTTTTCTTCGGCGAACGAGGCCAGACGACTGCGTACCACGCCGTTGAGATAGAGGTTGGCGCTGCCCTCAAAGTCCTTGAATCGTTCGACGATATAGGTGAGCCCCGAGGTGACCGGGCTCAGGTACGACGAGTCGATCTGCGACAGGTTGCCCGAGCAGACCAGCTTGGTTCCCTCACCACAGCGAGTGATGATGGTCTTGAGCTGGGATGGCGTCATGTTCTGGCACTCATCGAGCAGCACGAAGGTGTTCTGCAGGCTGCGGCCACGCATGAAGTTGACCGATTTAAACTGGATGTTGGCCTTCTGCATGATGTAGTCGAGTGAGCTCTCCTTGCTCAGGTCATGCTTGTGCAGCACCTCCAGGGTGTCGGTCACCGCCGCCAACCACGGCAGCATCTTCTCCTCCTCGGTGCCCGGCAAGAAGCCGATGCTCTCGGCAATCTCCGGGGTGTTGCGGGTGACTATGATGCGTTCGAAGATGCCCCGCTCGATCACCAGCTCCAGCGCCGCCGCCATCGCCAGCAGGGTTTTGCCGCTACCGGCCGGCCCGGTCAGGATAACCAGATCCAGGGTCGGATCCAGCAAGGCATCCAGGGCCATCGCCTGAAAGATGTTTTTTGGTGACACCCCCCAGGCATGACGCCCCATCAGCCGCTCCCACCCCAGATCCTTGATCTGCAGCCGACCGCCCTCTCGCCCATGCACCCGCCCGGCAAAGTTGTCCGAATCGTCGATCAGGTACTGGTTGACGTGGGTGTTTGGTATCAAATTCTCATCGACCCAATGGAAAACATCCCGCCCCGAGGAGACACTCTCGCACTCACCCACCTGATCCCAGAACTGCCCCTCAATCTTCTGGAATCCCTTGGCCAGCAGACGAATGTCATCGATCAGCTGATCGGTGCGGTAATCCTCCACCCGTTTGAGCCCGGCACCCTTGGCCTTGAGGCGCATGTTGATGTCTTTGGTCACCAGAGCCACGGTGCGGTTGGCGTACTTCTTCTGCAGGAACAGGGCCGCATTGATGATGCGGTTGTCGTTCTCCTTGTTGGTGAATACCTCCTCCCCCTCCGGCAGGTGGTGGTCGGCGAAGATGGACAAGCGCCCGGTACAGTTCTCGCCAACCCGATTGCCCAGATAGATGCCTTCGGCGATCTGCTCCGGGGTCGCATCGCGGAATACATCCTCCATGGTACGAATGGCCACCCGCGCTTCGCGGCTGACATCTTTCTGGCGATCCTTGATGTTGTCGAGCTCTTCGAGCACCGTCATCGGGATGACGACGTCGTGTTCCTGAAAGGAGTAGATGGCGAGAGGTTCATGCAGCAGAACGTTGGTATCGAGAATGAAGAGTTTGCGATCGTCGCACTCCATAGGCAGCCTCCTTGGGTGGCTAGGGATCCGGTTGATGACACGCGAGTGTCAATTAAGACACAACCAGATGACAAAGCTATGAATTCACCCTACGCCCCTGCTCACCAAGCCGCAACCGATGCTAAACAGTTTGCGTGATTGCTCCCATTTCGTTGTGGCAACAAGGAGTTAATGGCGGCTTGCCTTCAGCCCGTGCGGGAATAGCCCGCCAGCCCCCCTCGAAATCAGCCATAGACGCCATGCAAAAGGGACTGCCAATGCAGTGAGTCAGCCAGTGAGCGAAGGAGAGATAGCCTTTTGAGCCAACCGTTGGCGGCAGGGATGCCGCCATCGAGCCCCCATGGAAGGGTTTACGGCGAGTTGGCGAGAGAGGTTGTCTCTCCCGAACCTCTTAACTGACAAGCTTTTTCCCCCTGGCCGCCTATTTTTTAGATATTAATCGGAATATCAAGGCGTTATCACAGCAAAACATGCGTGAGCCGATAGCCTGCGCCGCTCTTTTCCCTTAGAGTAATCTTTCGACAGATCGAACCGGGCCTCCTGATGTTCAAGACACTTCACAGATTGCTAGTCCCGCTGGCTCTGCTGCTGACGCTGGGCATGGCGGCATTGATCGATTATCAAAAAGCCAGTATCCCCATGGTGCGCAGTCAGCCGCGCCATTCGATCTATGTTCTCGAGTCGCCCCGCCATCAGGAAGCGCTCAAGGCCGGCGACTCCATTCTGGTCCTGGGCCCCTGGTGTTATGGCCTGTTTACCGGCACCCAGGCCTTCGCCAGCACCAGTGAAGCCAGCGACTTCGTGCGGCTGCAGGGACTGTCACCCGATCGATGGCAGATCTATCAAGTCTCGGGTGACTATCAGCTGGATGTGACCGATGGCGTGCTGAACAAGACCCTGCAACTGGTTCGCCCGCTCCCATTCACCTTTTGACCTCCCCACCTGCGAGCAATTGATGGCCTATACACTCAGAACCATGCAGAGCAGTGATTACCCGATCGTGTTGCAGTTGTGGCAACAGAGCGAGGGATTGACGTTGCGGGAAGTTGATTCACAGCCCGCCATCGGCGCCTACCTGGAGCGCAACCCGGGCTTGAGTTTTATCGCGTTGGACGGTGGGCTCCTGCTCGGAGCCGTGTTGGTGGGTACCGATGGTCGCCGCGGCTATCTGCAGCACCTGACGGTGCGCCCCTCGCACCGCGGCCAGGGTATTGGCAAGGCGTTGCTGCAGGCCGCCACCTCCGCCCTGCAAGCCATCGGCATCGACAAGACCCACCTGTTGGTGCTGGCCGACAATGCCGCTGCGATGGCCTTCTATCGTCATCTGGGGTGGAGCGACCGCTCGGACGTCCGCCTGTTTTCCTACACCAGCAGCGACAACCAGAACTGCTGATCGCGCTCGGCGCCCCGGCTCATCAACTGACGCAAAGCTGCTGATAGAGCGATGCCGTCGCTTGTGGATCGCACAACTGGGTGCCATGCCGCAGCGTGGCGGCGGTACCCGCGGCCACACCGTAGCGCACCATCTCCACCAGATCAGCCCCTTCAGCCAGCTTCAGACACATGGCACCCACCATGCTATCGCCGGCACCGACAGTACTCAGATGTTTCACCGGTGGCGGAACTACCTGCAGACTCTGATCGGCGCTGACCGCCAAGGCCCCCTGCGGCCCCAGCGAGACCACGACCAACCGGCAGGCCCGTCGTGTAATCAGGCTACGCGCGGCCTCCACGATCGCCGTCGGTGAATCGAGCGACAGCCCGGTTAATTCCCCGAGCTCGGCCAGATTGGGCTTGATCAGCGTCAGCCCCCCTTCGGCTACCGCCGCCGCCAGAGCTGCCCCCGAACTATCGACCACACAACGCAGGTGATTTTGCTTGGCAAATACCAGCATATCGACCAGATCGGCAACATCCATTCCCGGCGGCAGGCTGCCACTGATCACCAGCAGCGACCGAGCCGGGAGGGCCGCGATCTTCTGCCGCAGGCCGTGGATCTCTTCGGCCTGCAGGCTGGCCCCCGGCATCACGAAGCGATACTGCTCACCACTGCTGCGAGCCAGCACATGCAGGTTTTGCCGGGTCCAGTCTCGGGTATGTTCAACATTCACCGCGAGCCCTTCTGCGGTTAGCAAATTGACCAGATGTTCCCCCGTTGGGCCACCGGCCGGGAAAATGGCGACCGCCTTGCCGCCCAACATACGAATGGCGCGGGCCACATTGATGCCACCACCACCCGGCTCAAACACAGGTTGATCGCAGCGTAACTTACCTTCCGGATAGATCTTGTCGGTGACGGTCGCACTATCGAGCGACGGTGAGAATGTCAGAGTGGCGATAGGGGTCATATGTGTTCCTTCATAGGGAAAACAGCCAAGCAATAACCTCATCATCAAACAGAGTTCGCAGCAATACAAGCCAGAGCGGTAAACGCAGTAGCAGCGTGCGCGCCATCCCACAGCACCGAACTCCAACCACCGGCTCAACCCCCTCGAGGGAAGGCAAACTGAGCAAGTGCGCGCATTCTCTGGGTAATTCAGACGCGCAACCGGAAGCTGCGCCCATACCATGACAGGAGTCTACCGATGCCTAACCAAACCTACTCCCCCGCCTCTCCTCATCCGCTGCAACTGACGGAGCAGACGCTCTGGCTCGCGGGGCAGAGGTACGATCCAGTTCGCGAACTGGGCCGCGGCAAGTCAGCTATCTCCTACCTCTATCGACGGGAGCCCGCACAGAGCCCTCACCCCGATCTGCCCGAGGGGCTGGTTCTCAAACGATACTGCTCAACCCCGGAGCAGACCATACCGTTTGCCCAGGCCCTGGAGTTTGAGCTGTGCAGCTACCAACGATTGCAGAGTGCGGCAATCCAGCATCCCAAGCTGCTCGGTTACAGCGTCGAGGCCTACTGCCTAGCCAAGGAATACATCGAAGGGACTCTGATCATCGATCTCATCGTCGAGCTGGGGCTGGATGATCGCCACTTTCGGCCAGTTCTGGCCATGGCCGAGCAGCTGCAACTGGCGGGCTGGCACATCGATTACTATCCGGCCAACTTTGTCCTCAATGCGCAGGGGCTCCATTACATCGACTATGAGGCTCACCCCTACAGTGCCGAGTGGGATTTCGCCCACTGGGGGATCTTCTACTGGCTCAACCGCGAGGGGATCCGTCGCTTCCGTGAAACTGGCGACCCGATCCACATCAACAAGCCGGGGCAACCCAAACCCTGGGATGAGCCCTTCCTGGCTCAACGCGAAAGCCTGTTGCGGCGGTTATTGTCCGCATGAGATCTCGCCTGCCACACCCGAGTGTGGCAGGCTACACAACAGACCCTTGCTCACGAGAAACCCATGGCGCAGCCCGAACTCATTACCTCCCGGTTACGTCTGCGGCCATTTACGCTGGCGGATGCAAGCCAGCTGCACCAGCTCGCCAATGATAGAGCCATCGCCGATGGCTGCACCACGCTCCCCCACCCCTACCCAGCCGGTCTGGCCGAACGCTGGATCGCCCAGCATCCTGACTATTGGCAAAGCCAGAGTGCGGTGATCTTCGCCCTCACCGAGCGCCATCAGCACCAACTGCTCGGCAGCATCAGCCTGGCCCTGCGCGAAGAGCGGCAGAGTGATCGCAGCCTGTGGTTGGTTGGCTCGCTTGGTTACTGGTTGGGCCGGGAGTTCTGGGGAATGGGTTACATGAGTGAAGCCGTGGCAACCCTGCTGGATTTTGCCTTCCAGGAGCTGGGCGTCGATCGGATTGAGGCCGAACATAGGCGCGACAACCCGGCCTCCGGGCGGGTCATGGTGAAGAATGGTCTCAGCTTCATCGAGGAGCGCCACCACGACGAACCGCCACACAATGGCGATTACCTCTGCCACTACGCCCTGAATTGGCCCCAGTATCGGCAGAGCCGCCAGAAGCAGGAAGGCTGCTAGGGCCGGGGGTCGCTACGTTGGCAGCCAAGAGGCGCCCATCAAGCCCCCACTCGGATGGAGTTACGGCATAGTGGTGCAAGGGAGCTTCCCTGCATTTCTCGCGGGTAAACGACAGATGAGGGCACCATATCCTGCATGGCTGGCAGATCCACAACCCAGTGTGGCGCAGATAAAAAAACGGCCCCTGAAGGGGCCGTTTTTTCAGAGCGAGAACTTACTTCTTGGCGGCGTCAGTCTTCACTTCAGCGTTCGCATCGGCAGGCTTGTCCTTACCGATAGAGAGCAGTTCAACTTCGAAGATCAGCACAGAGTTAGCTGGGATAGAGCCTGCGCCCTGAGCGCCATAGGCCAGCTCAGACGGCAGATAGAACTTGTACTTGGAACCAACATTCATCAGCTGAACGCCTTCGGTCCAACCCGGAATGACGTGATCCAGCGGGAACTCAGCCGGCTCTTTACGATCCACGGAGCTGTCGAACTTGGTGCCATCGATCAGGGTGCCGGTGTAGTGAACCTTGACCATGTCGGTAGCCTTCGGCTTCACACCCTTACCTTCGGTGATCACTTCATATTGCAGGCCAGACTTGGTAACGGTCACGCCCTTCTTCTTGGCGTTTTCTTCCAGGAACTTCTTGCCCTTCTCCAGGCTAGCCTTGGCATCATCAGCCGCTTTCTTGGCTGCAGCCTGATTGATCTTCTGATCGTAATCCTTCAGCGCCTTCTCCAGCTGTTCTTCATTCAGCAGAGACTTCTTGACCAAACCATCCTGCACGCCCTGCATGATCATGGCGTTGTCCAGCTTGACGCCCAGCTCTTGCTGACGTTCCAGAGTGTTGCTGATGTAACGGCCCATGGATTGACCGATGGCATAGGCAGAGGTTTCTTCAAATGTCTTCAACGCACCGCTGGCAGCCGGAGCTGCGGCACTATCGGCCTTCACGTCAGCTTTGGCTTCAGCAGCCTTCCCTGCATCAACAGGTTTTGTCTCATCTTTTTGGCAACCAGTGATTACGACAGCCATGGCCGCAGCCAGCAGGGAAACTTTCAGGATCTGTTTCATTATCTTCTCCAAACACCCATTTTTTGCTCTCTGTGCATATCGAGAGAGGCTCGTCTTATTAAAGCGTTTCATACTAACCGCTCTGTGGGCCCGAACAACAGGCTTCGCTCGGCAATTATAAAAAAATAGTGAGCCAGATAGCGTCCTGAGCAATAGGAGCCAAGTAGCGACACCGATTTCCGGGTTTTTCCACCACTTCTCTGTCACCAAATCAGGCAACAAGCTATCATGCGCAGCCACGCATTCATTCCGGCCACCAGCCGCCAAACGAGGTCATCATGAATAAAGAACTCATTGCGCGGGTCGAATATCTTGAAACCCGGGTCGCCTTTCAGGATCACACGATAGAGCAGCTCAGCCTGGAGCTGGCAACTCAGCAAAAACAGCAAGAGAAACTGCGCCTGCAGCTCGATGCCGTCATCGCCAAGTTGCGCGAAGGTGGCAGCTCGCAGATTGCCAGCCAATCCGAAGAGACGCCGCCACCTCATTATTGAGCGCAGGACCACACGCCAGATAAAAAATGCCCCCGGTTTTGCCGGGGGCATTTTTATGATGCCAACTAAATGAACGCATCCGCGGGCCAGGTCAGGGGCAGAGTCAACCAATAGACTCTGCCCCTGACCTCAGCCTTGTCTGGGCCATCGGTGCCGCTGACGGGTACGACAGACCAGACGCAGAGACTCACGATGACGGGATTCCAGATCGCGGGCCAGCGTGGTTTCATCGAGTCCGATATCGCGCAACATATGCCCTGAGTAGTGATTCAGCTCGGCACGAGCCTGACGAATCGCACTGCGCATTCGCGCCTGCTCCAACGCCACATCAGCCCTTACACACCACAAAGCCAGATTCATCAATACAGAACGACGCATAACACACCTCCAACAGAGTTTTAGGAGGCCGGGGACAAAGAGACTGGGGGTTTACGAGGTTCCACAGTCCGCTTGTACCGCGGCCTGTGAAAAAGAAGATCAGGCAGCGGACCGAATGGCGGTCGTTTTATCAGCACTTGGGATAGCGAAGAACGCGACATGATGTCGTAGTGAGAATTTGCTCATCTTCGTCCTCCTTCCCTGACTGATTAACCGCGTCGATCCTGACTGCGCAGGCAGTATGCTAAAAAACGATTGCGCACACAATCGGCCATGACGCCGATAAGCGGCACTATGCAGGCACCTTAAGTGATTTAACCAGCAGCTATCGCCATATCCGAATAATTGAACAGGATGATCGACCAGAACGCCGCCGTCGAACAAAAAGCAAACAGCATAATGCTGCGAATTCGCGCCATTTGCGGCTAGTGTGAAAGTTTTTCTGAATTAAACAAAAAGCTATGTCCCAGTTATGTGTTGCTAGGTCCACCCGATGTTGGCCTGGAGTCCGCAAGGTTTCGAACCATTACGACGACAAAGTGGCGCTAAGCTGACCCTCTGCGCCAGGGATGGCGCAGCGGAGCCCCCATGGATGGGTTCACGGCGAGTCAGCGTGCGCCACCTTGTCGATGTAGCAGAGATTCTCACCAGGTAACTGGTACCGAGCCAAACAAAACGGCGGAGCCAAGCTCCGCCGTCATCCATGTGAAATGCGATTGGTTAACCCTTGTAGATCTTCGGATTAAACACGTCGCGTAACCAGTCACCCAGCAGGTTGATGACCAGCACCAACACCACCAGACACAGACCCGGGAAGGCGGTGATCCACCAGGAGCCGGAGAACATGTAGTTGAAGCCGATGCTGATGAGCGATCCCAGCGATGGCTTGTCGACTGGCATCCCCAGACCGAGGAAGGAGAGTGCCGCCTCGGACATGATGGCGTTAGCCACCTGCACGGTGGAGATGACCAGGATCGGCGACAGACAGTTCGGCAGTATGTGACGGAACATGATGCGTGGCGCCTTGAAGCCCATGACACGAGCCGCCTCCACATACTCCTTCTTCTTCTCGGCCAGCACAGAGGCGCGGATCGTTCGCGCGTACTGCGGCCACTCCGAGATGCCGATGATCACCACCAGCATCAGGATGGCGTATTGCGAGTAGAACTCGCCGCCCAATGCCGCCTGGAAGATGGCCGAGACGATGATCGCCACCATCATGGTCGAGAAGGAGAGCTGTACGTCGGCAAAGCGCATCAGCAGGTTATCGATCCGGCCACCGGCATAACCGGCAAACAGGCCGATGACGATCCCCAGCACCAGTTGCAGACCGACGGCAAACAGACCGATGGTCAGGGAGACGCGAGAGCCGTACAGCATGGTGCTGAGGATGTCACGCCCCTGGTTGTCGGTACCCAGCAGGAAGCGCTCATCACCACCATCCAGCCAGGAGGGCGGCAACTCGGCATCCATGATGTCATAGCTGGCCTGATCGTAAGGATTATGGGGGGCAATCCAGGGCGAGAGCAGCGCCAGGGCCACATAACCGAGGAAGACCGCCATGCAGACCATGGCCACCTTGTCCTTGAGGAAGTAATAGACCAGATCGGACTGGCGAATTCGGGCCCAACGACTGAGAGTTTGGCTTTGGCTCATGATCAGGCCCCCTTGCCAGTCAGATTAACGGTTGGGTTGATCACACCATACAGCAGATCGACCAGGGTATTGGTCACGACGAAGATCAGACCGACGAAGATGACATAGGCGGTGATCAAGGGGGTATCGACCCGGTTGATCGCCTCGAGGAATAGAAAACCGGTGCCCGGCCACTGGAACACAGTCTCGGTCAGAATGGTGTAGGCCACCATGGTGCCAATCTGCACGCCACCGACGGTGATAACCGGCAGCATGGTATTTTTCAGGGCGTGTTGATACCACACCTTGTTCTTGTCCAGACCCTTGGCCCAGGCAAATTTCACATATTCAGAGCTCAGCACCTCCAGCATCTCGGCACGCATTCCAGGCTTCGCCATCGGCGCTTCCTACGTTTACGCATGGG
>JAYRLO010000277.1:0-4031 GCA_041905215.1 Aeromonadaceae bacterium | reverse complement strand
TCGGTCACCCTTATGCAGTTGCGCTTCACTTCGTTCGCTGTGATCAACTCACGGCGGGACTTTCACCCGCAGGCATGCGCCCATGCTGGGCGCACAAAATAAAAAAGGCTGCAAACGCAGCCTTTTCATCAAATCGCCACAGGCGCTTTAATTCCTGGATGAGGATCATAGTCAACCACCTCGAAATCATCGAACACATAGTCGAAGATCGAGGCTGGTTTCCGCTTGATCACCAAGCGCGGCAGTGAACGAGGCTCGCGACTCAACTGCAGACGAGTCTGCTCCAGATGGTTGTTATACAGATGCACATCACCGCCGGTCCAGACAAAGTCGCCGACCTCGAGATCACACTGCTGCGCCAGCATATGGGTCAACAGAGCATAACTGGCGATATTGAACGGCAGCCCCAAGAACACATCACAACTGCGTTGGTACAACTGGCAGGACAACTTGCCATCGGCGACATAGAACTGGAAAAACGCATGGCATGGCGCCAGCGCCATCTTGTCGAGATCAGCGACATTCCACGCCGAGACTATGATGCGCCGGGAATTCGGATTCTGCTTCAAGTCATCGACAACACGCTGGATCTGGTCGATGTGCTGGCCATCCGCGCTCGGCCAGGAGCGCCACTGGTGGCCATAGACAGGCCCTAACTCACCCTGTTGATCCGCCCACTCATCCCAAATGGAGACGCCATTTTCCTTGAGGTAGCGAATATTGGTCTCACCTTTGAGAAACCAGAGCAGTTCATGGACGATGGATTTGAGATGACATTTCTTGGTGGTGACCAGGGGGAACCCCTGCTGCAGGTTGAAACGCATCTGATGGCCAAATAGCGACAGCGTCCCCGTCCCGGTTCGATCGCCCTTCGGCGTCCCTTCGGCGAGGATCTTCGCCATCAGTTCCAGATAATTTTTCATGATCACTTCTCCAACCCGGTTGCCTGTGTGCCAGGAGCTGAAATCCGAACACGCTCGGAGCAAATCGCTGATGCCCGCTCCGCAGACCCAAAAACCGCGAAGCATGAGGGGCCGTATTCTAGCGTAAATTCGCACCTGATTGGCGAATTTGGCGGACTCATTGCGGCGGCAGCAGATCGCTCAGACCGAGCTGTTCGAGATATCCGCTAAACAGCCCCTTGAGCGCCGCCGAGCTTCCCTGATGCAATCCCATCTCGAGCAGGGGAACCAGATCGGCCAGATTGATGCGGCGGATCAGATATTTGACCCGGGCGATATTATTCAAATTCATACTGAAGGTGCGATAACCCATCGCCATCAGGATCAACACCCCGAGCGGATCCCCTGCCAGTTCACCACAGATGGAGACCTCCTTGCCGTGGCCATGGGCCGTATTGACGACCTGCTGCAGAACCCGCATCACCGCCGGGTGGAATGCATCATACAGACCGGCCACCCGGCTGTTGTTTCGATCCACCGCCAACAGGTACTGGGTCAGATCGTTGGTTCCGACCGACCAGAAATCTACATAGGGAGCCAATTCCGGCAGGATATAGAGGATGGAGGGCACCTCGATCATGGCGCCGAGCATGGGGTAACGCACGCTGCTGCCCTTGCGTCCCAACTCTTCGGAGATCTCCAGCCAGGCTTGATCCAGCAGACGCCGTGCCGCCTGAACTTCGGCCAACGACCCCACCATGGGCAACATGATCGACAAATTATCGTGCGATTCGCTCGCTCGCAGCATGGCCTTGAGCTGGGCCAGGAATAATTCCGGGTGATCAAGCGTCAGACGGATACCACGCCAACCGAGGAAGGGGTTGTCTTCGACGATCGGAAAGTAGGGCAACGGCTTATCGCCGCCGATATCCAGGGTACGCATGCAGACCGAACGACCGCTGAAGTTGGCCAGCACCTCACGGTAGCGCAGGGTCTGTTCCTGTTCGGAGGGGAAACTATCGTGCAGCATGAAGGGGATCTCGGTGCGATACAGACCGATACCATCGGCCATATCACGCATCGCACTCTCGCTCTCCAGATTCAGACCAGCATTCAGCAGCACCGAGATCCGCACGCCATCCAGGCTTTCGGAAGGGAGATGGCTCTCTGCACCCAGGCGATCGTGCATCGCCTTGGCCTGGCGGATCACCTGACGATATTCACCGAGCACAGATTCCGGCGGTTCAACCAGCAACTCACCGCGATTGCCATCGACCACCAGCAGGCGCTGCTCCAGCCCGACCAGCGGCAGCTCGATGCCCATCACGGCCGGGATCCCCATGGCACGAGCGAGAATGGCCGCGTGCGAGTTGACCGCCCCCCGCAAAGAGATCATCGCCGCCAGGCGTTCGCGTGGTACCTCGGCCAGCAAAGAGGCAGTCACCTCTTCGGCTAACAGCACAACCGGCTCATCAAAATCAAATTCATTGATATGACTATGGGCCAACGAGCTCAACAGTCGTTGCGCCACATCGCGCACATCGACGGCCCGCTCCCTGAGATAGCTATCTTTCATGGCCATGAACTGGCTGATGAAGCGTTCACTGACGCGCCGCACGGCCGTCGCCGCACTCCACCCCTCGCCGACAATTTCCGTCTCAATCTGCTGAATGTAGGCCGGATCCGTCAGCAGATGCTGATAGATCTCGAAGATGGCCATCGAATCCTGACTGACCGACTCCTGAAAGCGCAGGGCGGTGGCATCCAGATCCAGCTGCACCTGCAACACCGCCTGATTAAACAGCTCCAGTTGTAGCTCTGGGTCATCACAGCGCTTGGCCACCACCTGCTCCAGCTCCATCTTCGGACGCCAGACCCAGGCTCGGGCGATCGCTACGCCAGACGAAGCCGCGACACCTTTGAGGCTGCGCCGCCACTGCTGATCGGCATGCAGCATCCCCTTCATTTCGGCATGCAGGATACGGGCAGCCAACTGGGCTGCCAGCGTTACCAGGAAGGATTCATCGCTCTCGTCAAATTGACGCGAGTCTGCCTGTTGCACCACCAGCACACCGAGGACCTGGCCTTGCTGCATGATCGGCACGCCGAGAAACGAGTTGAAATCATCTTCGGCAACTTCGGGCAGGTATTTGAAATTAGGGTGTGAAGAGGCTTCAGCCAGGTTGATCAGCTCTTCACGCCGACCAACCAGGCCAACCAGGCCTTCATCATAAGGCAGGGTGACTCGGCCTATTGCCTCCTGGGCCAGGCCATCACTGGCTACTAAGCGATAGCGGCGACGCTGAGGCTCCGCAAAATAGACGGTGCAACAATCCACCTGCATGGCAGAGCGAGTCTGACGAACCAGGACATTCATCGCATCGTGCAATGATGGTGCCTGGGTGACCCCCTCAACAATTTGCCGCAGTGTCGTCAGCACCGGCTCTCCTCCTATCGTCCCTTGTGATTACGCCGATTTTCTTTCTTGGGTAACAGCGGCATGGCGATGGACGCAAACTCTTTCATGACTCGCCGATAGACTTCCCGTTTGAAAGAGACGACTTGTCGCACCGGGTACCAATAGCTGACCCAGCGCCAATCATCAAACTCAGGCTGTCCATGACAACCGAACTGAATGGCAGACTCTCTGCCGTCGTCCAACCGCAGTAAAAACCACTTCTGCTTCTGCCCGATACACACGGGCGAGCTATCCCATCGGATCAGCCGTTTTGGCAACCGGTATTTCAACCAGTTACGGCTGGTAGCCAGAATCGTTACGTCACCGGGTTGAAGACCAATCTCTTCGTACAATTCCCGGAACATGGCCTGCTCGGGGGTTTCCCCCTCGTCGACACCACCTTGCGGAAACTGCCAGGAGTGTTGCCCGAAGCGTCTGGCCCATAAGACCTGTCCATCACGATTGCAGATCACGATTCCAACATTGGGACGAAAACCGTCACCATCAATCACGCGATCACCTGCGAATTCTAATCTTTATCTAAACGAGGATTTTTTCACATTCCCCGCCCGTCAGCAAACCACGCTTGACTGCTAACATCTGGATAACTTAAGCAAACCAGATGACTTATAAACATTCCACCCATTCCAGGCCCGAAGGTTGCTCACGAT
>JAYRLO010000276.1:0-4036 GCA_041905215.1 Aeromonadaceae bacterium | reverse complement strand
TTCGAACTTTCGCGCAAGCAGTTTTTCCCTCACAAGGATAAATAAGTGCATGTTTTTAATTATGTTCAGCTCACTCACAATCTACCCACAAACTTATCCACATCCTTTGGCCATTCCCCGCAAAATTAGTCACCAAATCGGAGAAAAAATGTTAAGTCGCTAGCGTAAAGTGGTTATGTCGTTGGCTCAGTAGCGCCTAACCCTCTACCATGGATCAGCTTCAATCTGTTGCTTTCTTTTGTTTTTCTCAACTTTGGTGATTATTGTGATGAACACATCTCAACATTCGTATTTCCGCGCCGCCGCACTGGCCATAGGCCTGGCCGTATTGTTTTACTTCATTGCGCTATCTGTTGCCGCAAATACAGTAGCCGCGCTGGTCGCTTCCACCGCCGCACTAGTTTCTGGGCTACTGACACCGCTGCTGCTGTGTAACAGTCGAGATGCCTGCCCGAAAAAAGAGTCTGAAATCAAAAAGAGCTCTCCGACCACAAGCAAACCAGCCATCTCAACTCCTGATGTGGCCACTATTGCTGATGCTCGCACGCTCTTTGTTGGTAATTTGCCCTATCGCGCCAATGAAGCCGCTATCCGAAAGTTATTTTCTGAATATGGCCAGGTCATCTCTGTTCGTCTGGTTAAAGATAAGGAAACGGGTAAGCGTCGTGGTTATGGCTTCGTTGAAATGCCAGAAAAAGAAGCTCAGGCCGCAATCGCGGCATTGAATGAAACCGAATACCTACAACGAACCCTGAAGGTTCGCGAGGCTAATGAAAAACGGGAAGGAACCGAGACAAGCGAAAACGAAGGCTGATAGGACGAAAGATGTTTACGCAACCCACTCTAGCAGGCGACTTAAGCCGCGGGCTTGGAGTGCAGGTAGCAAGCCCAGGGCCTGCTCATCCAGCCGGGTACAATAGGCCCATGAATCTTCATCGTCGTTAGCAGCCACATCCCCTAACACACTCTGAACTCGGCGGGCCACCGCCGAGCCGGAGTCAACCAATGTCACCTCCGGCATTGATGCCAATATCTCTTCTTTCAATAGCGGAAAGTGCGTACAGCCCAGCACCAGAGTGTCCGGTACTGCCCCTGCCTGTCGCCAAGGCGCAAGAATAGCGTCAATTAATAGCTGATCAACCCGATGGCCTGCGAGCTTGCGCTCGGCCTGCACGACCAACTCTGTTGAGCCACATCGCAACACCTGATGATGAGCTGCAAACTCATGGATCAACTTGTCAGTGTATGGGCGAGACACGGTCGCAGGCGTTGCAAGCAAACCGATACAGCCGTTTTTCGTCAGCATGGCTGCTGGCTTGATTGCTGGCACGACACCGACAACTGGAACGGATAATAAGGCGCGGAGGGGAGGAAGGGCTTGGGTGCTCGCGGTATTGCAGGCGATCACAACCAAGTCGATTGCATGGCGAGCAACGACCCCGGATATCAGGGCGCAACAGCGCTGAATCAGCTCATCTGCTGACAACTCACCATAGGGGAAGCGTGCGTTATCAAAGAGATAGATATAGTGGACACCTGGTAATACGTTGCGGATTTCCTGATAGACCGATAACCCACCCACACCGGAGTCAAAAATCAAAACTCGCTTGCTCACATGCCCCCCTCGCTATAGGGGAAACATGATACCCCTATGCCATATCGAGGCATAGTCTCTGTCGACGGTTAACGGCAAAACCATACGATAGACAGAAGAGGTCGATCATGGGCACTAGGGACACACGCAACCCTCAATGAAAATGCCACCCGTGCGGATGGCATTTGGGATGCTTATCGAGCCATCAGTCGGCGCTTTTTACTGGCCCTGTGTACTGATAGGTCAGGTGGCTAACCCGATCCGCACCATCCACCTCACAGGTAAAAGCCAACGGACGCCAACCGGTGGCAAAACGCGCCTGTGCTTGCCCCGCGAGTTTGTTGCCCGTCGCTTTTAATGCCCCCGATTCATGCAATAACTTCTCGGCACCAGTCAGAGCATAGAGCTGGCCAATGCACAGATACTCAACCCGTGCTTCCCCCTGCAGATGAATATCGCTACCCGGCTTCTTCAGCCGTTGCTCGTAGGGACTCGGGGCAAAAGCGGTAACCAGTTGCCGGGCGCGGTTTTGCAACCAGTTCTGACGAGCACTCCAGGCCGCCGTCCCCGGCAACTCACTCTGGACGCCCGTTTCGTCCAACCACAGGATCAGGTTTCCCCGACTATCAAATTGATAACTTCCGTAAGGCATCTGCACCGCAAACAACTGACCCTGCTTGAAGTAGTAACGGCTGTCGCCTTGCCATTCACGCTTTTCATTGAGGATCGGTACCTTGATAATCACGGGCGCGCCATCCAGCCAGGCGGTTACATCCAGTCCGTCGACGGTGTAAATCCAAGAGTCCAGTGAAGTCGCAGCGGCCTTGTCCATAGAGGCTAATTGAGTTGTCAGGTCAGCAGCCTTGGGTGCCGCCATGGCACTACATGGCAGAGCCGACAGCATGGCGCTACTCCACAAGGCGATGGAACAGAGATTTTTTAACATTGCAGGGTTCTCATGTTGAGGCGCCGCAGCGCTATCCTATCGAAGAGTGTTGAGCCCGGCTCGGCTCAGATCATCTCTGGCAGTCGTTTTTCCAAACGAATGCCTGGGCGACCCGCGCCATAGTAGTCGGGGATGGAGCAAAGTACGACATATCCATGTCGCTGATAGAGACGAAGGGCGGCATCATTGTCACAATCCACCTCCAGGCGAATCCGACCCAATCCACGGGCTCGCGTCTCTTGCTCGGCCAGGGACAGCAACAAGGCACCAAGCCCCTGACCTCGATGTTGCCAATGCACGGCGAGGGCCGTTACCGAAACTTGCTGCCAACCGCCATGTGGTAACAACGCCATATAAGCCAGGACTTGATCGCCGTCCAAAACCAACCAGACGCGCCGACTCTGTCGCCGCAACTGTTCATGCCAGTGCCGACGCCCGAACGCTAACCAAGGCGAGAAGCAGTATCGCTCCAGGACCAGAATCGCATCCCGATCTGCGCGAGCCGCCAAACGCAGCTGATAACCGTGTTGCTGCAGTGTCGGCTGCATCTGTAGCCGTGTCACCTGCTGTGCCAGCCAGTTGGCACTCGTCGCGCCGAGCTCACGGATCGCCATAAACCGCCCCTATCCAGCCAGCATCTGACACGATTCCCGCAGCCGAAGCTGACCAGAAAAGAGCGGTAACACATCAACCGGCTGACCAGCCGCCAGGCTCAGTGCCTGATGAACCGCCAGCTCGCTCATCTGTTCAATGGGAATATGGACGGTACTTAGCGCCGGAGAGAGGTAAGCCGCTGCCGGCTCATCGTCGAAACCAAATAGCGATACCTGTTCTGGGATCCGCAGGCCAGCTTCCCGCAGTGCACGCATCGCGCCAATCGCCATATCATCATTGCTGGCAAACAACGCCGTGAATGCTTTGCCGCGCGCCAGTAACTGCTGACAGGCTCGATATCCGCCATCAACCAGGTTATCCCCCTCCACAACCCACTCAGCCTCCGGCTCAACACCGACACTGCGTAGTGCTTGCTGCCAAGCAGCCAAGCGGGTGCGAGCCGTCAAAGTCTGTTGCGGTCCAGCGAGACAAGCAATCCGCCGATGGCCCTGCGCCAGCAGATAATCCATGGCCGCCGCCACACTGCCCGACTGATCGAACACCACGGCCCGCTCTGGATAACCAGGAACCGGCCGGTTCATCACGATGAGAGGGACGGGTAACGACTCGACCAGTTGCACCAACGCCGCCTCCGGCATGTAGCGACTATAGAGGATGATGGCATCACAACAGCGATCCACCAGCATCTCGACCGCTTCCTGTTCGCGGACCGGGTCATCATGGCCATCGGTGACCATCAGTTGTTTGCCCGCCAGTTCCGCTTGCTGTGCCATGGTCTTGAGCAGGCGACCAAAATAGGGGCCTTCGAAATTGGAAACCACCAGTCCCAGAGTATTCGACTTTTGATTGGCCAACGCCTGCGCCAAAGAGTTGGGACGAAA
>JAYRLO010000275.1:0-4083 GCA_041905215.1 Aeromonadaceae bacterium | reverse complement strand
ACCAGAGGCGGCAATCACACTGTTCAAGTCGGACTCTTTTCCCACCCAGATGGTCTTACCGACGGCTTGCAACATCTGTTCGGCAAAGGTGCAATCGGCCACGCTGACATCACTCGGTGCAAACAGCCCTGTCATGCCCAGGCCAATCAGTGCCGGCGTATTGGGCATGGCTCGAACTATGGTGCTATGACCGCCCAGCAGAGTACTCAGCCGGGCAATCTGGATGCCAGCGGCGATGGAGACGACCAGTTTGCTGCCGTAGTTGCCCAGTTCGCGAGTCAGAGCCTCCAGCATTTCGGCCATGAACTGGGGCTTGATGGCCAGAACCAGAACGTCGGCTGCACGAGCGGCCGCGGTATTGTCGCTGCCAGTCTGGACGCCGAACTCGTCGCTCAAGGCGGCCAGTTTGTCCTGATCGAGGTCAGTCACCAGGATCCGCTCGGCGGGATGGCCGCCATTAATCAAGCCACTGATCAGGCTGCGAGCCATGTTGCCGCCGCCGATAAAAGCAATAGTACGTTGTTCCATTAGTCGTGCCTGTCATCTCGTGCCCCGAAGATGGCGGTACCGATGCGTACCTGGCTGCTACCACAGGCAACAGCGACTTCGAGATCGTGGGTCATACCCATGGACAGTGTGTCCATGGAGGGAAATTGTTGTTGCAGTGTGGAGAAAATCTGCTTCAGACGCAAAAAACTCTGGCGGAGTACGGCATCATCGGGCGTGTTCTCGGCAATAGCCATCAAACCGCGTAATTTCAATCGTGGAAATTGCGCTATCTGCTCGGCGAGATGTAAAACTTCGGCCTCGGTCGTACCTGATTTCTGACATTCTCCGCTAATATTGACCTGGATACAGATATTCAGCGGTGCCAGCTCTTCGGGGCGTTGCGCGTTGAGTCGTTCGGCGATTTTCAGGCGATCCACGCTATCGACCCAGTCGAAGTGCTCGGCGATGGGACGAGTCTTGTTGGATTGCACCGGCCCGATGAAGTGCCACTCCAGATCGGTGAAACCTGCATCTCGCAAGGTCTGGACTTTGGTGACGGCCTCTTGAACATAGGATTCGCCAAAGCGGCGTTGTCCTGCTTGATAAGCAGCTTGAATCGCGGCGAGCGGTTTTGTTTTACTAACCGCTAGCAATTGAATCTCTGTCTCGGCGCGCCCTGCCAGGTTGGCCGCGTCGGCGATGCGTTTTTGAACCTGAAGTAGCTGTTGGGCAATGTTGCTCATCATATTTTGCAAAAGCCTGGATTGATGAAGAGTGGGTTAACACATGGATATCACAGAATTATTGGCGTTTAGTGTAAAACATAAAGCTTCGGATCTACACCTCTCCGCGGGCGTGCCTCCGATGATCCGGGTGGACGGCGATGTTCGGAAGATCAACTTGCCCGCGCTGGAGCACCGTCAGGTGCATAGCCTGGTCTATGACATCATGAATGACCACCAGCGTAAGGAGCTCGAAGAGAATCTGGAGGTCGACTTCTCGTTCGAAGTGCCCAATCTGGCTCGTTTCCGGGTAAACGCCTTCCACCAGAACCGGGGGGTCGCCGCAGTATTCCGTACCATTCCGAGCCTGGTGTTGAGCCTGGATGAACTCGGCGCGCCGGAGATATTCCGTCAGATTTCTGAATATCCGCGCGGCCTGGTGTTGGTAACCGGGCCGACCGGCTCCGGTAAATCCACCACGCTGGCGGCGATGGTTGACTACATCAATGAATCCTTCCATCACCACATACTGACGATCGAAGATCCGATCGAATTCGTTCATGAGAACAAGCGCTGCCTGATCAACCAGCGGGAAGTCCACCGTGACACCCTCGGGTTCAGCAACGCCCTGCGCTCCGCCCTGCGGGAAGACCCGGATATTGTTCTGGTGGGCGAAATGCGGGATCTGGAAACCATTCGTCTGGCGCTGACCGCCGCAGAAACCGGTCACCTGGTTTTCGGCACCCTGCACACCAGTTCAGCCGCTAAGACCATCGACCGTATCATCGACGTATTCCCGGGTGCGGAAAAGGACATGGTGCGTTCCATGTTGTCTGAATCCTTGCGGGCGGTTATCTCGCAGACTCTGCTCAAACGGGTTGGTGGCGGTCGAGTGGCGGCCCACGAGATCATGATCGGTATTCCGGCCATTCGGAACCTGATCCGCGAAGATAAGATCGCCCAGATGTACTCCGTGATTCAGACGGGGATGATCCATGGCATGCAGACCATGGATCAGTGTCTCAAGCAGCTGGTTAATCGTGGCCTGGTCACGGCGGCCGATGCCAAGACCAAGGCAATGGATCCGAATAGCATCTAAGGAATAGAGCATGAAAATTGATGGCTTGCTTCAGCTGTTGGTTGATCAGAAGGGTTCGGATCTCTTTCTCTCCGTCGGGATCGAGCCCTGCCTGAAGGTCAACGGCAAGATGACGCCTCTGGGGTCGGTACGCTTGGATGCCGAGATGGTGACCGAATTCATCCGGGAAACCATGACTCCTGCGGCCTATGAGCGATATTGCCAGAGCCATGAGGCCAACTTTGCGATCCAGCGGCCGGAGTTGGGCCGCTTCCGGGTCAGCTGCTTCTGGCAGATGGGCTGTCCGGGGATGGTCATGCGGCGGATTGTCACCGAGATCCCGACCATCGAAGAGCTGATGTTGCCGGGCATACTGCGGGAGATTGGGGTCGCCAAACGGGGTTTGATCCTGTTCGTCGGGGCCACCGGGGCCGGTAAGTCGACCACTCAGGCGGCGATGATCGGTTACCGCAACCGGACGACTGACGGCCATATCCTGACCATCGAGGATCCGGTTGAATTTGTTCACCGCCACGATCGGTCGCTGATTACCCAGCGCGAGGTCGGGACCGATACCGAGTCGTTTGATGCGGCGCTGAAGTCGGCGCTGCGTCAGGCGCCGGATGTGATCCTGCTCGGGGAAATCCGCTCCCAGGAGACCATGGAGTTTGCTCTCTCATTTGCCGAGACGGGTCACCTCTGTATGGCGACCCTGCACGCCAACAATGCCAACCAGGCGATCGAGCGCATCTTGCACCTGGTCCCAATCGAGAAGCATCGTCAGTTGCTCTACGATCTCTCCTTCAACTTGAAGGCCATAGTTGCACAACAGCTGATCCCGACCCGGGATGGCAAGGGACGGCGGGCAGCCTTCGAGTTGTTGGTCAGCACGCCTCTGGTCAAGGACATACTGCTCAAGGGTGAAATGCACCGGCTCAAGGAGGTGATGTCCAAGTCTCGGGAGCAGGGCATGATGACCTTCGACCAATCGTTGTTTGACCTCTATCGTCAAGGTGTCGTCGGTTACAACGAGGCGTTGGCCTATGCCGACTCGCCAAACGATGTGCGTCTGATGATCAAACTCGATGGTGGTGTGTCGCCCGATGCCGGTATGCTCAGCAATGTGACCATCGATTAGGAGTTTTCACGAGCATGCTAGTGCTGATATCACCAGCCAAGACGCTGGATTACGAGTCACCCCGGGTAACCGAGCAATTCAGCCAACCCGAGTTGCTGGATGACTCGGTCAGGCTGGTTCGGATCTGTCAGTCATTGACGCCGGCCCAGTTGGCGTCACTGATGAGTATCAGTGACAAGCTGGCTGGCCTGAATGTGGCTCGTTTTGCCCAGTGGCATCCGAGTTTTGATCTGCTCAATGCTCGGCAGGCCATACTGGCGTTCAAGGGGGATGTTTATACCGGCTTGGCGGTTGAGGATTTTGCTGCCGAGGATTTCCGGTTTGCTCAGGACCATCTGCGGATCCTCTCCGGCCTGTATGGTGTGCTGCGTCCGCTCGATTTGATGCAACCCTATCGGCTGGAGATGGGCACTCGGTTAGCGAATGAGCGTGGTGCCGATCTCTATGCGTTTTGGGGTTCGCGGATTACCGAACAGTTGAATCAGGCTCTGCAGGCACAGGGGGATGATGTAGTGATCAACCTGGCCTCGGAGGAGTATTTCAAGGCGGTGAAGGGGGCAGAGCTGTCGGGGCAGATCATCTCTCCGGTCTTCGAAGATGAGAAGAACGGCAACTACAAGATCATCAGTTTCTATGCCAAGAGAGCTCGCGGCATG
>JAYRLO010000274.1:0-4162 GCA_041905215.1 Aeromonadaceae bacterium | reverse complement strand
ATTGCTCTGGCCAGGGTTGTTCGGGGAAGGGACAGACGGCATCGGGCACCAGAGTCGGACCTATGGCGGTGAGCTGACGAGTCAGCGCATTCAGTCGCAGTAGCGCGGGCCCTGTACTGACGTGCGGTTCCATTATGTATTCAGATGCTGGAAGTTGCATAAAATCAATGAACTATAGTTAGCTGACACTCTTTCAGCATACGCGATCCAGACGAACTGGCAATAATATCTTGCAGTGTAAATTAGAAATAACTAAATTACAGGGCAATCATTACGGGAGATGTCAGAAATGAGCAAGATTGTCATCATCGGAGGTGTCGCCGGTGGCGCATCCGCAGCGGCCAGAGCTCGCCGTCTGTCGGAGAGTTCGGAGATCATCGTTCTGGAGCGGGGAGAACATGTTTCGTTCGCGAACTGTGGCTTGCCCTATCACATCAGTGGGGATATTGCGCAACGTGATGCATTGCTGCTGCAGACTCCGCAGAGTTTTAAGAAACGGTTTAATGTGGATGTGCGTACCCTTCATGAGGTGCTTTCGATTGACAGTCACGCCAAGACCGTAACCGTCAAGGAACAACTGACTGGACGGCTCTACATCGAAAGTTACGATAAGCTGTTGCTCAGTCCGGGTGCCGCGCCAGTTCGCCCCCCAATTCCGGGGATCGACCACCCAGATGTTCACATGCTGCGCACTATTCCGGATATGGATCGCATTCTCTCGGCGTTGGCGCAGCGTCATCCTCGCAATGCAACCGTGGTTGGCGGTGGTTTCATCGGATTAGAGATGGTCGATGCTCTGCATCAGCGTGGCATAGCCGTCACCCTGCTGGAGTTGGGCGATCAGGTAATGGCCCCCGTCGATAAAGAGATGGCTAACATGATCCATCAGACTCTGGTTGAGCATGGGGTTGAACTTCGGCTCAATACCGGGTTGCGCGAGATTGAGGTCACCAGCAGCGAGTATGTGTCTTCGACGGCGCAGGATCCGGCATCGGGAGCGAATAGTCTCAATCTGCACCTGAGCGATGGCAGCCAGTTACATACCGACCTGCTGGTTTTAGCCATCGGTGTTAAGCCGGAAACGCTTCTCGCCTCTCAAGCCGGGCTGACGCTCGGTCCCCGGGGCGGCATTCTGGTCGATGAGCAGATGCAGACTTCGGATCCGGATATCTATGCCGTCGGCGATGCCGTGGAAACGCCCGAGTTTGTGACCGGTAAATCGGCATTGATGCCGCTGGCTGGCCCCGCCAATCGGCAGGGGCGTTTAGCTGCCGACAACATGCTGGGGCGAGAGGTGAGCTACAAGCGAACTCAAGGCACAGCGATCTGCAAGGTGTTCAACCTGGCGGTAGCCAGCACAGGTCTTAACGAGAAGAGTCTGCTTCGCTTGGGGATGGCATACCAGAAGATCTATGTCCATCCGGCCAGCCATGCCAGTTATTATCCGGGCGCTCAGCCCGTCAGTTTCAAACTGTTATTTGATCCACATAACGGGCGTATCTTTGGTGCTCAGGCGGTAGGTAAGGATGGGATCGATAAGCGTATTGATGTGCTTTCGGTGGCAATGCGGGCCGGATTAACCGTGATGGATCTGGAAGATCTGGAGTTGACCTATGCACCGCCTTTTGGCTCGGCGCGGGATGTTATCAATCAGGCGGGTATGGTTGCCAGCAATGTGGTCAAGGGGGATGAGAGCATCTGTCATAGCGATGAGCTGTTGGCCTTGCGGCCTGACCAATTGCTGCTGGATGTGCGTAACCCTAGTGAATTGCAGACCTCTGGAGTGTTCCCTGGGGCGATCAACATACCGGTCGATGAATTACGTTCCCGGATGAGCGAGTTACCCAAGGACAAGGAGATCCTGGTTGCCTGCCAGGTTGGCTTGCGAGGCCATGTCGCTTGCCGGATGTTGAGTCAATGCGGGTTCCAGGTGCGGAATCTCTCGGGGGGCTTCAAGACCTATCAGATGGTGACGGCCCACTACTGATGACCCACGCTTGTGCTAAAAATTCCGTTAAATGAGCAAAAGGCCTCCAATTGGAGGCCTTTTACATGTGTGGCTGGTTATTGCGCTCGGATGTTGTTGGTCGGTTACGCGAACGTGTCGTCATCCGGCAGATTGGCAAAGGGGTCATCCAGCTCCATCGCTCCGAGCCGAGCCTCGGTAATGAAGCGAGGTGGCTGCCCTTTGAGTCCCCAGACGGAGAGTTCCCCGGCCAAAAACAGGTGACCCGGAAAGGATTCATCATCGGTGCGAAAGTTGGTCAGACAACGACTGTCGAAGTCGAGTGGATGAATGGCAAGGACGGGGCGCAACGCAAAGAAGAGATCGCGTGTCAAGTCGGTACCCAGGCTGACCGGACGGCGATCCGCATCGAAAAGCCAGGTTCCTTCGCCCTGCATGTTGTTGAAAAAACCACCATTATGTAAAAAATACTTTGCCAGGCTGATGGCATCCATGACCCCGATGCCGGCGTGCTCGGGTTTCAGGCGCCAAAATACCAGCTCCTCAATCTGGGTCAGACTCAACCATGCTGTGATTGTCTCTGCTGGTGTGATCGCGTCCCAGAGTTTCTGGATGCCAAGCTGGATCTGTAAGGCGATGTCACTGAGCTGTTCGATGGCTTGCTCGGGACGTATGCTCTCATCGGAAATCAGATGGTTGACGGCGATGGCTGCCTGGAGGTCGTCGCTGGCTACGGGTGCTGGGTGGCAATTGGCTGTCATGGGCTGGGGTCCTCGAGTCGGCAACGGCGTGAAAAGAAACAGATTTATACGGCTGAGCTTATATCACACCACTGGATTACCAGTAAAAAAAGCCGGAGAACATCGCAGATGTTTTAGCTCCTTCACAGATGGACCTGACTCGCTTAATCGAGCCGAGTGTAGCTATCGAGAATTTTTTGATACTCGCCGTTTTTTTTCATCTGACGCAGGGTCTGATTGAAGGCCTCGATAAACTCTGGTGATACGCTTCGCTTACTGAACATGAAGAACGCCGGAGCCGAATAGATGCTGAGCTCGGCGGCTTTTATCTTGCGTTCCAGATGATGCTGTTTCAGTCCCCACGTAGTTGCCAAACGATCACCGAGAAAGCCGTCAATGCGCCCTTTTTGCAACTTGGCATAGTTGGTCTCTTCTGCCAGCACCGTCTCTACATTGGGTTGGTGGCGATAGGGTTCAAATTCCGGGCCATAGAAGAAGTCTTTGGTGACACCAATCTGGAACCCGGAAGCCAGCAGGGAGCCAATATTACTAGCCGTGATCGTCTGTTCGGGGCGGATCCACAGCGTGACTGTGCTCGGGTTATAAGCATCAGAGAAATGAGCGATTTTCGCGCGTTCTTCGTTGTAGTAAGCCTCCATGGCGATATGAGCTTCGCCTTGTGCAATCTCCTGGAGCTGGCGGCGCCAAGGACGCTCACGGAATTGCAGCTGGCAGTGCATCTTTTCCGTGACCTGTTGCAATACTTCGATGGCAAAACCCTTTAGCGTTCCGTCTGGCGCCTTGTAGTGATAGGGCGGCCAGTCGTCCCAGCCCACTAACAGCGGGCTAGGGCACAATGTGTTGGCGGAGGCGAGTGGACTCAATAGCCACAATCCAAGCATGCTTGCCAAGAGTGTCACTTTCATGTCGGAAATCCCGAGTTATTATTCTAAATTCGCCTAATTAAATCAGAGTACGAAGAAAATTATAGGGGGTATCTCGCAATTTTGGCGTGCTTAAACCCGATATTCATGGTCAATCTGTGGCCGATATTCAGTAAATGGGGTTGGGCCGGTTTCTATCCGACAAGTTTGGCGAGACATGATGGTGTCGGTGGTGAATATCATCAATTAGTGTTTACTAATATATGGTTGGCTCGTAGAATGACAGAAGTTCAGGTATTGCTAATTTAATGTACCGTTTGCTGAAAAACCCAGAATATAGTGAGGATAGTTATGATGTATTTCACCCCGGTGACTGCTTTGTTGGGTGGGATCTTGTTAGGTGGCGCCGCTCTGCTACTGCTTCTGGTTCAGGGGCGGATTGCGGGTATCAGCGGCATACTTGCCGGCTTGATTGGGAGTGCTACCAAGGATTCGGGTTGGCGCTGGCTTTTTATTTTTGGATTGGGCCTCGGTGGCGCCATCGGTTTTGGGTTGTTTGAGCTACCGGCTCC
>JAYRLO010000273.1:0-4203 GCA_041905215.1 Aeromonadaceae bacterium | reverse complement strand
CGTCCGGTCAATGCGATGCGGGTCGACCTGCCCATGAATGAGGGGATGGGTGGCAAGAGCAAGCGCCAGTATCTCGCCAAGGTTCGCGAATACAAGCGATTACTGAGCAACGGTTAACCACCGCAATGCACCCAAAAGAAAAGGCCGACATGATGTCGGCCTTTTTCATTTCGGCACATCAAGCGGCTCAATTGCCATGGTACATCCGGGAATAGTTGTGTACCGCATCGACAAAGTAGCCTGGCTGCTGCGGATCCACATCCTGCGCAATCCCGTGTCCCAGGTTGAATACATGGCCAGAGCCATGGCCAAACTCGGCCAGGATGCGCGCCACCTCCTGCTCGATGCGAGCAGGTGGAGCATACAGCATGGCCGGATCCATGTTCCCCTGTAGCGCCACGCGATCACCGACGCGCGCGCGGGCTGCGGCCAGATCGACGGTCCAATCCAGACCAATGGCATCACAACCCGTATCGGCGATGGCTTCGAGCCACTGACCACCGTTCTTGGTGAACAGGGTTATGGGGATGCGTTGCCCCTCATAGTTTCGCACCAAGCCATCGACGATGCGCGCCATGTAATCGAGCGAGAACTCCCGGTAGGCTGGTGTGGAGAGTACGCCACCCCAGGTATCAAATATCATCAACGATTGGGCACCGGCGGCAATCTGGGCATTCAGATAGAGACAGACGCTATCCGCCAGCTTGGCCAGTAAGGCATGTAAAATCGCCGGTTCCCGCACCATCATCTGTTTGATTCGCGTGAAGGTCTTGGAGCTACCACCCTCGACCATATAGGTGGCCAGCGTCCAGGGGCTACCGGCAAAACCGATCAGAGGCACAGCTCCTGCCAGCTCGCGTCGGATGGTGCGTACCGCATCCATCACATAACGCAGCTCCTGTTCCGGATCCGGTATCGGTAATTGCACCACATCCTGCAACGAGGTCACTGGTTTGGCAAAACGCGGGCCCTCTCCTTGCCCGAAACTGAGCCCCAAGCCCATGGCATCAGGAATCGTCAGGATGTCAGAAAACAGGATGGCCGCATCGAGCGCATAGCGACGCAGCGGCTGCATGGTCACTTCACAGGCCAGTTCGGGGTTGCGGCAGAGCGACATGAAGTCACCCGCCTGGGCCCGCACGTCACGGTACTCAGGCAGGTAGCGGCCCGCCTGACGCATCATCCAGACCGGCGTCACATCAACCGGTTGACGCAATAAGGCTCGCAGATAGCGATCATTTACCAGGGGTTGAGTCACAGATTCGATTCCTTATTCGATTTCGGCCATCGATTGTAACATCCAAATTTGTAACCGGAAGCCTACGTTGCCATAGCCTTTCACTAACAAATCATGCCCGACTTAACAGAGCGTAAAGAAAGGCGGCGGCGCTATTGACCTGCTTGGGAATTCCTCCGTTTAATGAGGGTAACAGAAACGTTACATACGCCAAGAGAGGAGGCACCATGCTTACTCGACTCGATAAAACCCGTCAGATGCTGGCTGGCAAACATGAATCGATCGATGCCTTGCTAGATGCTCGACATGAGCTGCTGGTCCACTTTGTTGGCCTACTGGGGCACAAAGGGTGCCGCAGCAAGCAATGCCTTCCCTCGAATGAGCAAGTCCAGGCGTTCTGCCAGATGCTGGTCGATTACATCTCGGCAGGACACTTCGAGATCTACCAATACGTCATCCATGCCATCGAAAAGGCCAGCGGTCGCCAGCAGTCCATCGTCGATCGCATCCTGCCGAAGATTGCTGCAACCACCGAATTGGCTCTGGCTTTCAATGACAAATATGGTGATGGCTTCGACGAAGAAAAAGCGCTGGATCTGGATGGTGACTTGAATCAGCTCGGCCCTGTGCTGGAGGAGCGTTTTCGCTTGGAGGATCGGCTGGTGAAAGCCTTGCAGATCCTTGATGAACTGCTGAGCGCTTAATAACCGGGTTGTGCCTGCTGCACATAATTCATTCGCGGGGCTTACGTTGCCCCGCCTTCTGCGCCTACACTAAAAACGACGAGTTCAGGAGGCACAACATGATAGAGCGTCGCCGTTTTTTTCGGGTCATATTTTCCACGCCAGCCACATTGAGTCAGGGCGACAGCCGCTGGCAAACCAAACTGCTTGATCTCTCGCTGCAAGGCGCTCTGGTTGAAGAGCCGCAGGAGTGGCCAGCGAATGCGGCGGGTCGTTTTGAATTGAGTTTTGCACTGGCTGACTCCGACATCGAGATCCGCATGGAAGTCGAGCCCAGCTATATCAATGGCTCTCGCCTGGGGCTTTATTGTCACCACATCGACATCGATAGTGTCTCGCACCTCAAACGGCTGATTGAGCTGAACGTCGGCAATGCCGACATGCTCAAACGTGAGTTAGCCCATCTGCTCGAAGAGCACATAGAACACGAGAATCCCTGATCCATCGAGCAAGCTCCGTGATGCGCGAATGCCACCCTCGGGTGGCATTCGCATCTTCGCGGCGCCGCCGATTACAGTAGCTCCAACGCCTCGGCCAAGGTGCTGACCCCCAGCACCTCCATGCCAGGAATGGCCTGTTTGGGCATATTTCCCTTCGGGATGATGGCGCGCCGGAAACCATGCTTGACGGCCTCTTGCAGACGCTCCTGCCCCGAGGGCACCGGCCGGATCTCCCCAGAGAGTCCCACCTCACCAAAGCTGATCAGATCCTGCGCTACCGGTTTGTCCCGGAAGCTGGAGACCATGGCCAGGATCAACGGCAAATCGGCACTGGTCTCCTCCACCTTGACACCCCCCACCACATTGATGAAGACATCCTGATCCGACATCTGGACACCGCCATGACGGTGTAGCACGGCCAGCAACAGCGCTAGTCGGTTGTGTTCGGTCCCAACCGCCAGACGGCGAGGATTCGACAACTGGGAGTAGTCCACCAGCGCCTGCAACTCGACCAACAGGGGGCGCGTTCCCTCCCAGATGGCCATGACCACGGAGCCTGGACTCTCGGCCTCCCCCCGGTTGAGGAAGATGGCCGAGGGGTTGCTGACCTCTTTCATGCCATGGGCCGTCATGGCAAACACCCCTAGCTCATTGACGGCACCGAAGCGGTTCTTCTGGCATCGAAGCGTGCGATAGCGGGAGTCACCATCCCCCTCCAGCAGTACCGAACAGTCCACACAGTGCTCCAACACCTTGGGACCGGCCAGAGTGCCATCCTTGGTCACGTGACCGACCATGAAGATGGCAACCTGATGCTGTTTGGCAAAACGAGTTAGCAACGCCGCTCCCTCCCGCACCTGAGAGACAGAGCCGGGTGCCGAGCTGATATCCGCCACATGCATCACCTGAATTGAGTCGATGACCATGATGGCGGGCTTTTCCTGCTGCGCCAGCAGGCAGATCTGCTCGACACTGGTCTCCGAGACGATGCGCAACTTGTCATTGGGCAGATTGAGTCGGCTGGCCCGCATCGCCACCTGCTGCAGCGACTCTTCGCCCGTGACATACAGAGTCGGCATCCGGGCCGCCAGCTGGCACATGGTCTGCAGCAACAGGGTGCTCTTGCCCGCCCCCGGGTGACCACCGATCAGAATGGCCGAGCCGGGCACTATGCCCCCGCCCAGCACCCGGTCCAGTTCGCGAAACCCCGAACTGAAGCGCGGGATCTCGCTCAACGCCACCTCGGCCAAGGTCTGCACCTTGCCACTGAGCTCCCCGGCATAGCCACTCAGCCGAGATCCGCCTCGCGCGGATTGCGTACTCATTCGTACCTCGGAAATGGTATTCCACTCATTACACTCACTGCACTGTCCCTGCCAGCGAGGAAACTCGGCACCACATTCACTGCACACAAACGCAACTTTGCTTCGGGCCATCATGTAAACTCATCAAGAAAACAAAGAGATGGTCGATATAGTAAAATATATTCACCCAATAAAGCTTGTTGTCATGGAGCGAATCCACCCGGTTATGGATGCAGAAAAGTCCCACCCGCTACTCGAACAGTTACTGCCCCTGCTCGAAGAGCCTGATTTTGATAACATCTTCAGCCGCCTGACCCAGGGTGAGAGTAACAATACCCGCTTTTTATTGAAGATGGAGCTCAAGCGCCTTTCTGCCCCCTGCGTGCGCAGCATTGACCTGCGCGCTCGACATAATGCCATCTCGTTTGCCCACTCAGGCATTCAACACTTCATGACGCCGGAAGATATCGAAGTCTTCC
>JAYRLO010000272.1:0-4208 GCA_041905215.1 Aeromonadaceae bacterium | reverse complement strand
AACCCGTGAGTTTCAGACCGAGGTGAAGGGTTCGGCTGGATCTTGGGAGAATGGCCGTGGCGAGCTGGATGTTTCCGGCTCCTTGGTCGACTCCGAGAGAGTGCGTGGCCGTACCGTGGTAGTGAAACAGAACAAGGAGTCCTACCTGGATCGCTATGCCAGCGACAAGACGGTCGTCTATGGCGTGGTCGAAGGTGATGTGACCGACAACACCCTGCTGACCCTGGGCTACAGCCTGCAACAAAACGACAGTGACAGCCCGATGTGGGGCGCCTTGCCGCTGTACTACACCGATGGTTCACCGACCGATTACGATGTCTCCACCAGCACCTCGGCGGATTGGTCCTACTGGAATGTGGATAACCGTCGTGCGTTTGCCGAGTTGAGCCAGACCTTTGCCAACGGCTGGCAGGGCAAGGCGGTCTATAACTTCATCGATACCCGTCAGGACTCCCGCCTGTTCTATATGTATATGAATCCTGACAAGACCACAGGTACAGGCCTGTTGAGCTACCCGGGCCTCTACCAGATGCATATGAAGCAGCATGTCACCGATGTGAATGCCTCTGGGCCCTTCCGCTTGCTGGGGCGTGAGCATCAGTTGGTGGTTGGTAGCACGCTCTCTCGTTCGACAGTCAACGAGCTGTCCCTGTATAGCAACGATATCGGCACCGCTTTGCCCCCCCTGGAAAGCTGGGATGGCAGCTATACCCAACCGGCGTTTGATCTCTACCCGAACGGCAGCTACTGGAATGACCAAGAGGTGGCGGGTTATCTGGCGGCGCGTTTCTCTGTCATGGATGATCTCTCCTGGATCGTCGGCAGTCGTCTGACCAGTTGGGAAACCAATGGGCAGAGCTATGGTGTGGCCAAGACCAATTCCGCCCATGGTGTGCTGACTCCCTATACCGGCCTGGTGTATGACCTGACCGATGAGGTTTCGACCTATGCCAGCTACACCACCATCTTTACCCCGCAAAAGGCCATGGATATCAACCGTCAGCAGCTCGATCCGGTGGATGGCATCAGCTACGAAACCGGGGTGAAGGGGGAGTTCCTGGATGGTGCGCTGAACACCAGCCTGGCACTGTTCCAGACTCGACAAAACAACCTGGCCCAGATCGCCGGCACCATGCCGGATAACGCCACCGAGTATTACTACGAGGGGGTCGATGGCGTGCGTAGTCAGGGCTATGAGCTGGAAGCCTCCGGCATGGTGATGACCGATTGGCAGCTGGCCGCCAGCTATACCGATTTCTCGATCCAGGATGCCGATGGCAACGCCACCAAGACCTACACCCCCAAACAGCTGCTCAAGCTGGCATCCACCTACCAGCTGCATAAGTTGAAGCTGGGTGGATCGCTGAACTGGCAGGATGCTATCTCCCGGGTCAATGGCGCTGGCTCCACCACCAAGCAGGGGAGTTATGCCTTGCTGAATTTGATGGCTCGCTATGATTTCGACAAGCAGTGGCATGCTCAGTTGAATGTCGACAACGTCACCGACAAAAAGTATCTGAATAGCCTCTACTGGGATCAGGGTTTCTATGGTGCTCCGCGCAGCTTCATGCTGACGGCCGGTTGGACCTACTAGGGTCTTATGATGCGAGGCGCGGCGCACTCACCGGGAGCGGAGGCGGGGTTGCTGGGGTTTCCAGAGGCCCTGCCACTCCACCAGCTCGACGGCGTTTGGCCGACCCAGGATTCCCCCTGGTTGGGCGTCTGGTCGGCAGTCGAGCGGCGGCCTCCAGATGCCCTCGTGCCGGGGATGAGCGATGCCGCTCTCGCCGCCGTGTTGTTGCGCTACGCCCGCCACCATCACGCAGATCTGCCGCGCGTTGCCTCTCTGGCTGAGTTGAGCCCGGTCGTGCAGGAAGCCCTGGCGTCGGAGTGGTCGCGCTGGCTCTTCTCTCGCCTGTTGGTTCCGCAGCTGAGCCTGCTGGTGATGGAGGCCCGCCTGTTACCACTGGCGTATCCGGCTCTGCGCGTGGGGGCTGACGGGGTTGTCGAAGGGTTCTGGTTGCCTCATGGCGGCTCGACCCTGGCGGCGGTTTGGCCGCACGCTGCCTGTGAACAGGAGGCGCTGACCGCCAGCCTGCTCTGGCTGTTGGAACAGGCTCTGTTGCCATGGATGAGTGCCTTGGCGCGGGTCACTGGGTGCCGCGCCCGCATCCTCTGGAGCAACGCCGCCGGCTACTGGCGCTGGTGGCTGGAGACGGAGCCTCTGGCGACACGGCTGGCGTCGTTGACGGCAACCGAGGCTGGGCGAGCCGAACGGCGGCGACAAACGGCTCTGCTGTTTATCGAACAGCCGCAGCTGCCGAGCTCGTCTCTGTATGCCGGTAGCGCCCTGTGCTCCGTGGCGCGCAACCCGCTCTATCAGCCGCTGCGCCTGCGGCAGCTCAATGGCCAGCCGGTGATGGTACGCCGGGTCTGCTGTCAGCGTCATCGGCTGCCGCATCTGGATCTATGCCCGAGTTGTCCGCTGGTTCCTACCCATGTTCATCGTTCAGGAGTTTCATCATGATTCGTCTGGAACAGGTCCAGTTTGATCTCGGTTCGCGGCGGTTGTTGCAGCCGCTGGATTTGCAGATCTCTCCGGGTCGGGTCTGTGGCCTGATTGGCCACAATGGCTCCGGCAAATCGACGCTGATCAAGCTGCTGGCGCGCCAGCAGCTCGCCAGTGCAGGCCGTATCCTGCTCGATGGTCGCGAGCTGGGCACCTATTCCAGCCGGGAGTTTGCCCGGCGCGTCGCCTATTTACCGCAACAGCCTGCCGCCACCGATCAGTTGACGGTGCGCGAGTTGGTGCGCTTCGGCCGCCAGCCCTGGCATGGCCTGCTGGGTCGTTTCGGGGATGAGGATCGGCAGGCGGTCGAGCGGGCCATGGCGTTGACCCACACCGAAGCCTATGCCGATCGGCAGGTGGAATCCCTGTCGGGTGGCGAGCGGCAACGAGTCTGGCTGGCGGCGTTGATCGCTCAGCAGACCCGCTATCTGCTGCTGGATGAGCCGACCTCGGCGCTGGATGTGGCCCATCAGGTGGAGGTGTTGGCCCTGATCCGCCAGTTGAGTCATGAGCTGGATCTGGGGGTGGTGCTGGTGCTGCACGATATCAATATGGCGGCCCGCTATTGTGACCAACTGGTGGCGCTGCGCGCCGGAGCCTTGCTGCACCAGGGGACGCCGGATGAACTAATGACGGCGGACACGCTCGAAGCCATCTACCAGTTACCGATGGGGGTGCTACCTCATCCGGTCACGGGTGCGCCTGTGAGTCTGGTGTTGTGATGTCGCAGTTGGCTCGTTCACTCACCCTTGGCTTGCTGTTCGTCGGCCTACTGTCGCTGCCGATGGCTCGAGCCGCATCACTCCGGGTGGTCGCTCTGGACTGGGCCAGCGCCGAAACGGCGCAGGCGCTGGGGGTCACGCCCGTCGGCATGGCTCAGCTGGCCGACTACCGGATCTGGAGCGGTGACATGCCGATGCCGGAGAGCGTGGTGGACGTTGGGTTGCGCATGGAGCCAAATTTGGAGCTGATCCGTACCCTGCGGCCCGATCTCATCCTCATCTCGCCCATGCAGCAGGGTGCACTGCCGTTGCTGCAACGCCTGGCTCCAGTCCGAACCATCGCCTTCAACTCCTTCGCACAACCCGATGGCTACCAGCAGGCCCGCCGGGCAACACGGGAGCTGGCGCACCTACTGGGGCGAGCCGCCGAGGGTGAGACTTTGCTGGCGGAAACCGAACGCGCCCTGGCGCGGGTTGGCCAACGGCTGCAGGCCGAACGGTCGCCCCGTCCTCTCTATCTGCTACGTTTTGCCGATCGGCGGCATGGTTGGGTTTTGGGAGCCAACAGTCTGTTTGGTGGTGGCTTGGCGTCCGTCGGCGTGCCATTGGCCTGGCAACGGAGCACCAATCTATGGGGTTTTGCCTCGGTGCCGCTGACCGCACTGATGGCCGAGCCGGAGGCCGTGATTGTCTATATCGAACCCTTGCCATTTCCCCGGATGGCGGCGTTACAGGCTAACCAACTCTGGCAGCGCCTGCCGGCGGTTCGCGAGGGGCGTGTGGTGGGGCTGCCACCCGTCTGGTTGGGGAATGGGCTGCCGAGCCTCATCGCCTTTTCTCGTTTGCTGGCCGAGCGCTGGCCCCGGGAGCCAGTAGCTCCCGCGCAACATTCAGCAGGGGTGCATCCGTGATGGCGC
>JAYRLO010000271.1:0-4236 GCA_041905215.1 Aeromonadaceae bacterium | reverse complement strand
CGCTCAGATGCCAGGGCTCCTTGAGCTGCAAAAAGCCGGTGAGGCAGGCATTGCGTACCCGTTCGGCCTGTTCCCGATCCAGCTGATAGCGAGTGATCAGACTCTCCGCTGTCCGTTCCCGTGCGTCACAATCCCGCTTGCGGCCGACCATGCCATAGATGAGCCCCTCGCGCAGCGCTCCGCCTGCCAGGGTCATGTTGTCGATCCGCAGCACTTCAAAGATGGCGATGAGAATCGCCAAGCCAGAGGGGAAAACCGTCAACCGCTCAGGAACCAACCCTTGCAGCGCCAGTTGATCGATGCGGCCACATTCGATGGCCTGAGTCTTTAGTTCGTTGAGCTTGCTCAGAGTCACCCGCTCACTGCGCCCCTGAGCAATCATGATCTCTTGCAGTGCCTGCACGGTTCCCGAGGCTCCGACGCAGGTGATCCAGCCAAGGTCCAGATAACCCTGTTGTACCTGAGCCAGCACCTCTTTGGCACCATGAATGGCCGCCGCGAAGTTACTTTCGTTCAGCAGGCCATCATTGAAGTAGCGCTTGAGCCAGGTGACACAGCCCATATGCAGACTATTCAACAGCTTGGCATCGCTTTGCTCGCCGATCACCAGTTCGGTACTGGCGCCACCGATATCGATGACCAGCCGCTTCCCTTCACCGCTCGAGGTCCAAGAGACCCCCTGGTAGATGGTCTTGGCCTCATCCTCACCGGTGATCACCTCGATATGGTGCCCCAGAATGCGCTCGGCCTCGATCAGAAAGTCATCGACGTTGGCCGCCAGACGGAGTGTGGCAGTGCCGACGATGCGGGTGTTCTCTTTCGGCACATCTTGCAGTTGTTCGGCAAACAGTCGCAGACAGTCCCAACCACGCTCCATCGCCTCCAGGCTCAGCCGACTCTCGGCATCCAGCCCGGCAGCCAGACGCACCTTGCGTTTGACCTTGGCGACGGTGCGAATGGCTCCGGCCACCTCCCGTACTACCAGCATGTGAAAGCTGTTAGAGCCCAAATCGATGGCGGCATAGAGAGGTGACTGGTTCACGGTACGACGTCCTGTCAGGGTTTGCGAGGGCCACGGCGACGACCGGCACTTGGCTGGCGATCACGCACATTCCGGTTGACGCCGGCACGGTGACGATGGATACGCTTCGGCGCCGCAACATCCTGCAGCAGAGCCTGACGATCGTATTTGCTGACCGGGATCGGGTGGTGGATATACTCTTCGATCGCCGGCAGGTTGAAGGCGTAGTCCTCACAGGCAAAGCTGATCGAGTGACCACTCTTGCCGGCTCGGCCGGTACGACCGATGCGGTGAACATAGTCCTCACAATCATCGGGCAGATCGTAGTTGAAGACGTGAGTCACATCGGGAATATGCAAACCACGGGCGGCTACATCGGTCGCCACCAGGATGTCGAGAGTCCCCTTGGTGAAATCCTCGAGGATCTTCATCCGCTTCTTCTGCGGCACATCGCCGGTCAACAGACCCACGCGGTGACCATCGGCCTCGAGCCAGCCATGCACGTCTTCGCAGATATGCTTGGTATTGGCAAAGACGATGGCCTTATCCGGCCACTCTTCTTCGATCAGGGTCAAGAGCAGCAGCATCTTGTCATCGTTGGAGGGATAGAACAGCTCCTCCTTGATGCGTTGCCCCGTCATCTGCTCGGGTTCGATCTGCACATGCTCCGGCTGGGTCATGTGCTCATAGGCCAGCTCCTGCACCCGCAGTGACAGGGTGGCGGAGAAGAGCATGTTCAACCGTTGCGCAGGTGGCGGCATGCGGCGGAACAACATGCGGATATCCTTGATGAAGCCGAGATCGTACATGCGATCGGCTTCGTCCAGAACGACAGCCTGGATCCGGGAGAGGTCAATGATCCCCTGCTTCATGTAATCGATGATGCGGCCCGTGGTGCCGATCAGGATGTCGACTCCCTGCTCCAGCACCGCCAGCTGCTTGTCGTAGCCATCGCCACCATAGGCCAGCCCCAGCTTGAAGCCAGTGCTTTCGGACATGGGGACGGCATCGTTGTAGATCTGCACCGCCAGCTCACGGGTCGGCGCCATGATCAACACGCGCGGTTGATTGGTTTTCCGGTCATCGGCGGCTGGGTGAGTCAGCAGGTGGTTGAAGATCCCGGCCAGGAAGGCGATGGTTTTACCCGTCCCGGTTTGAGCCTGACCCGCAATATCTTTGCCTGCGATGAGGATAGGAAGAGACAACGCCTGAATCGGCGTGCAATAGTGAAATCCCTTGGCTTCCAGACCGGCGAGAACCTGAGGTTCCAGCCCCATCTGGGCGAATTTCTGTTCAGTTAAGTGTGTTTTGCTCATGGCAGACAGGTTATCAGGTTGGACTTGCAATAATAAACAGGATCATTTCAAATAGGGCAACTATTTGCCTTTTATTTACATCTATTGGCTATATTTTCCAACAGATACTCAACAACAGACTGGAGTGGTAGATGAGTGACAAGATTGTTCAACTGACCGATGCCAGCTTCGAAGCAGACGTGATCAAGGCTCAGGGCCCGGTACTGGTCGACTTCTGGGCTGAGTGGTGTGGTCCGTGCAAGATGATTGCCCCTATCCTGAATGAAGTGGCTGACGAATATGCGGGTAAGCTGACGGTCGCCAAGATCAATATCGACCAAAATTCCGAAACAGCTCCGCGCTACGGTATCCGTGGTATCCCGACCCTGTTGCTGTTCAAGAACGGCGCCGTGGCCGCCACCAAAGTCGGCGCACTGTCCAAGACTCAATTGAAAGAGTTTCTGGACGCCAATATCTAATCGGCCAAGGGCGCTCTTCGAGCGCTCTTTGTTTTTACCCTGACGGAATAGACGCCCCCGCGATTTGGTGCTAACTTATACAGCGACCTAGTCATCTACTTGCGCTGATCTGCGCTCTCTCCTTTCGAAAGCAGCCTCACCCAGCGACCGTCTAAAACCGCATCATTTCCTTGTTGATACCCATTCATCGCCATGAATCTGACTGAATTAAAGAACACCCCCGTCTCCGAGCTGGTACAGCTTGGTGAATCCATGGGCCTGGAAAACCTGGCTCGTCTGCACAAAAAAGACATCATCTTCGCCATCCTCAAGGCTCACGCCAAGAGTGGGGAAGATATTTTCGGTGATGGTGTGCTGGAAATCCTGCAAGACGGTTTCGGCTTCCTGCGTAGTGCAGACAGCTCCTACCTGGCCGGCCCGGATGACATCTACGTTTCACCTAGCCAAGTACGCCGTTTCAACCTGCGCACCGGGGATACCATCTCCGGCAAGATCCGCCCACCGAAGGAAGGCGAGCGCTACTTCGCGCTGTTGAAGGTTGATACCGTCAACTACGACCGTCCGGAAAATGCGCGCAACAAGATCCTGTTTGAAAACCTGACGCCGCTGCACCCGACCAAGCGCCTGCGCCTGGAGCGCGGTAACGGTTCGACCGAAGACATCACGGCTCGCGTGCTCGATCTGGCCTCACCGATCGGCAAGGGTCAGCGTGGCCTCATCGTCGCACCGCCCAAGGCCGGTAAGACCATACTGCTGCAGAACATTGCCCAGAGCATCACCAGCAATCACCCTGAGTGTGAGCTGATTGTGTTACTGATCGATGAACGTCCGGAAGAAGTAACCGAAATGCAGCGCATGGTGAAGGGCGAAGTCGTCGCCTCCACCTTCGATGAACCAGCGACTCGTCACGTACAAGTAGCTGAAATGGTTATCGAAAAGGCCAAGCGTCTGGTCGAGCACAAGAAGGATGTGGTGATCCTGCTGGACTCCATCACCCGTCTGGCCCGTGCCTACAACACCGTCATCCCTTCATCCGGCAAGGTACTGACCGGTGGTGTGGACGCCAACGCCCTGCACAGACCGAAGCGCTTCTTCGGTGCCGCGCGTAACGTCGAGGAGGGTGGCTCGCTCACCATCATCGCCACCGCGCTGGTCGATACCGGCTCCAAGATGGACGAAGTGATCTACGAAGAGTTCAAGGGTACCGGCAACATGGAACTGCACCTGGCGCGTAAAATCGCCGAGAAGCGGGTCTATCCGGCCATCGACATCACTCGTTCCGGCACCCGCCGCGAAGAGCTGCTGGCACCGCAAGACGAGCTGCAGAAGATGTGGATCCTGCGCAAGATTATCCACCCCATGGGTGAAATCGAGGCGATGGAGTTCCTCATCGACAAGCTCTCAATGACCAAGACCAACGATGAGTTCTTCGACGCCATGA
>JAYRLO010000270.1:0-4248 GCA_041905215.1 Aeromonadaceae bacterium | reverse complement strand
ATGCTGATGGATCAGCGCCTGGTAGCGCAGGCTGAAGCGCGAGAGGCGGTCGATCTGTCCGGCGAACAGGCGATCCTGTGGCTTGTTGAACTTGAGGAAGTGGCTTAAGAACACTTCCTTCAGGCTGCATGGTTCGCCGGTATCGAGACGGGTGCCGTGATAGACCAGCAGCCCCTGCTGCTCGTCGACGGCGGTAATCTCCAGTTGCCACTCCTCGTGGCTGGTCACTGTGTCGCCTACGTGAAACTGCACCCGGGTAACCGGGGCATCGTCCTTGGCATAAATTCGGTTCTCGCCACTGGCAGGGAACAACAGGGTCACCATGCGTCCTTCGAGGGCAACCACGGTACCCAGACCCAGATCGGTCTCGGTATCACTAATCCAACGCTGGCCAAGTGCAAAAGGCATTCACAACTCCAAAGCCACACAGAAAATCTGAGGGAAATCTAACGGGAAAAAAAGGCGCGCCATGTTACCCGAAGCATCGGTTGTGGTCATCTGGCGTCTTTCGTTCGTTACGCAAGATAACAAGCCGTAACCTGGCTAGGTGCATCATCCGGCTCCGGCGGCCAGGCTCCGTGTGTTACCTGGGGCGCGCGATTCACCAGAATGCGAGCCTGGCGCTTCGGAGTCTGGACGAACACAGACACGCCGTGAATACATCCTTGTAGGCTCGATGGCGGCGTCCCTGCCGCCAACGGTCTGCTTTTCGTCCACGACTCCCGCACCCTTGATACCCAACATGGCATCAGCGATAGCCTTACTCATAAGGGTAGAGGTCGAAGCTCGGGATCTCCAACTGAGAGCATGGCTCGAATACCCCCACATCGACTCTGTATTCCCGAGCCACTTTTGGGGCTAGAGTGAAAGAGTGAACCAGGCGCGAGCGGGGGCAATCATGACGGAGTGGGTCGAGGGTCGGGTCAGTGCCATGACGCACTGGAGTGAACAGCTGTTTTCACTGCGGGTCGAGGCGGATCTGGCACCCTATGCGGCGGGGCAGTTTACCCGCCTGGCGTTGATGTTGCCCGGTGCCGACGGCACTCCGGAGCGGGTGGCGCACGCCTATTCGTTCGTCAATCCGCCGCATGTTGGTTACCACGAATTCTATGTCGTCTGTATCCCGGATGGCCGCCTGACACCGCATCTGCAGCGACTGGTGGTCGGGGATCGTCTGTGGTTGGCCCGTCAGGCCAGCGGTTTTTTGACCCTCGAGGAACTGCCCGCGGGGCGCGACCTGTGGATGCTGTCCACCGGCACGGCCATTGGCCCCTTCTTGTCGCTGCTGGCGGAGGGTGGGGTGTTTGCGCACTTCGAGCAATTGGTACTGGCCCATGGTGTGCGCCAGGGGAGTGAACTCAGCTACCAGTCGCTTATCGCCGAGCTGCAGGCGCGCTGGCCAAATCGTCTGCACTATGTCCCCTTTGTCACCCGCGAGCCGTGGCCAGTGGGGTTGGCAGGCCGCATCCCTGAGGCCATCGCCGATGGTCGGCTGGAGGCTCATCTTGGTCTGCCACTGCTTCCGCAGACGAGTCGGATCGCCTTGTGTGGCAATCCGGCCATGGTGCGGGATACTTTGGTTGTGCTGCAGGGGCGAGGCTTTCGCAAGCATCTGCGCCGCGAGTCGGGGGAGATCTGCATGGAGAACTACTGGTAAGCGGCTGGGGGCTAAATAGCTTTCGAATAGCTGATCACCCATCACGGCGGCAGGGGCAGCGTGTGTTGCCCTGTCGCTGGAGCATAATTAGGCGCGGGTATTTAATGGGTCAGCCACATCAACAGGGCCAGCACCGCGGCGATGCCGCCACCGAGGCCGATGATCCAATAGAAGCCTTTGACGCCTTGGCGTAGCGGGATCCGCAGCCACAGCAGGGCGATGAGCCAGAGCAGTGCCAGCAGCAGGGGTACGAGAAAGAGTCTGGTCATGGTCGGTAACCCCTTGTATCCTCGAAAACAATCGTCCTCCGATTCTACCCGGTTGCGGGTGGTATCACCCGGCCGCCGATCACGGCGTGTGACGAGCGATCTCGGTGTGACGAGTCACGAATGCCGGTCTCTTGTTTGGGGTTGTAGGGTGGTGAATTGATAAATTTGGACTGGCAGAGCTGGGGCTTGTTGCTGAGCGCCTACAGCTCGGCGACCCTGTTGCCCGGCAGTTCCGAACTGGCGCTGGGGGCCTTGTTGCATCAGGCTCCCGAGCGTTGGCTTTGGTGGCTGCTGCTGGCGATCGTCGGCAACGTGCTGGGCTCGATGACCAGTTGGGGCATGGGCTACTGGCTGGCCTGTTATCGCCCGGCCCGTTCCTGGTCAGAGGCGAGTCATCAGCGGGCCTTCACCTGGTTGCGGCGCCATGGCTACTGGTCGTTGCTGCTAGCCTGGGTGCCTGTGGTTGGTGATCCGCTCTGTTTGCTGGCTGGCTGGTTGCGCTGGTCGTTCTGGTGGTCGTCGCTGTTGATTCTGCTCGGCAAGACGGCTCGTTATCTGCTGGTGGTCCTGGCAAGCGATCTCCTGGTTTAACTCTTGGCATCGTGAGGTTGTTGTGGTGCGTTCTATTTCGGCTCTCCGCCGCCTGTTGTTGATTTTGTCGGTTTGCCTGTTTGCCTCGGCAAGCTGGGCGGCTCCTCTGTTGATCTCCGAACAGGCCGCCAAGTCTGGTTCGTTGGCCATCCCCTATCAGATGTATCGCCTGGATAATGGTTTGACGCTGATCCTGCATCCGGACCACTCGGATCCTCTGGTTCACGTGAACGTGACCTACCATGTGGGCTCTGCGCGCGAGGTGCAGGGGATGACGGGCTTCGCCCACTTCTTCGAACATATGATGTTTCAGGGCTCCAAGCATGTCGGCGATCAGCAGCACTTCCAGTTGATCCAGGAGGCAGGGGGCACCTCAAATGGGATGACAGGGCAAGATGTGACCCACTACTTTGAGACGGTCCCGGCCAACGAGTTGGAGAAGGTGCTCTGGCTGGAAGCGGATCGTATGGGTTTCCTGCTCGAGGCCGTCAGTCAGAAGAAGTTCGAGATCCAGCGTGACACGGTCAAGAACGAGCGGGGCCAGACCGTGGATAACCAACCCTATGGTCGGGTGGGGGAGGTTTTGGGTGAATCACTTTATCCTCGCAACCATCCCTACTCCTGGCAGCCCATCGGCTATATCGACGACCTCAATCGGGTGGATGTCAACGATCTCAAACGCTTCTTCCTGCGCTGGTACGGCCCGAATAACGCCACCCTGACCATCGGCGGTGACTTCAAACCTGAGCAGGCGCTGGCCTGGGTCGAGCGTTACTTTGCCCCCATCCCGGCCGGCCCTGCGGTGAGCAAACCCCTGTTGCAGCCCGTGGCATTAGAGAAGCCGCGCCATGTGACCTATGAGGACAACATCCAGTTGCCGTTGCTGCTGGTCACCTACCCGACCGGCGTTGCCCCTGGCTCGGAGGCCGAAGCGGCGCTGGATATCTTCGCCGATAAGCTGGCCGGCTCGAAGAACTCGATTTTCTATCAGCAGTTGGTCAAGCCGGGGCTGGCACTGAATGCGAGTGCTTCGTTTGAGTGCTCCGAGCTCAACTGCAACTTGCAACTGATGCTGCAGCCGAACCCGCAGAAACTCACCTCGTTGCAGCCGTTGGCCGAGCAGGTGCAGCAGTTGCTGGCCGGGTTTGCCCAACAGGGGATCACCGCCGCCGATCTGGCCCGCATCAAAGGCATAGTCCGCGCCGACACGATTTGGGGGCGCGAGAGTGTCGAGGATAAGGTCAATCAGTTGGCCTACGGACAGGTGCAGTTTGGTGACCCGAATGCCGCCCTGCGCAGCATGCAGTTGCTCAACCAGGTGACGGCCGATCAGGTGTTACAGGCCTATCACCAGCACATCGCCAATAAACCAGCCCTCTGGCTGAGCGTCATCCCCAAGGGGCAACGCCAGTGGCAGGTTGCCAAGCCGGATTATCAACCTGCCGCGCGTCAGCTGGTGCCCTACCAGCATGAGGCGGCTCCGGCTCTGCGCCGTGTGGTCGATAATTTCGATCGCAGCCGGATGCCGCAGAGTGGTAACGCCCTGGTGCGAGCCATTCCTCCAGTGTGGAAGGTTAAGCTGACCGAGCAGATCGAGGTGTGGGGCAGTCGCAACAGCGAGATCCCGGCGGTTACCCTGACGATCACCCTGCCAGGCGGGCGTCGGGTGGAGTCACCCCAGGAGGCTGGGTTGGCCAACCTCACGGCCATGCTGGTTCGGCAGGGAACACA
>JAYRLO010000269.1:0-4255 GCA_041905215.1 Aeromonadaceae bacterium | reverse complement strand
ATGTCGAGTCGATTTTTTCACCAAAATTGGCCATCCACATTTGGGACACGTGCGCACCACCGGCGGCTCATTCACCACATATTTACAGCGCGGAAAATTATCGCATGCAAAAAATGATTTGCCATACCGGGAGGTCCGGCTCACCAAATGGCCAACACGGCAGGAGGGGCAAGAAATATCGGATGAGAGAGTCTCATCCTGCGATTCGATATGCTGGCAGACCGGATAATTAGTACAGCCAATGAACAAGCCATACCGCCCTTTTTTGATCGCCATCGGCTGACCACAGGCCGGACAGGCTGACCCCTCGAGAACCTTCTGCAGCTCGACGCCATGGTTCACCAGAGCACGAATATAGCTACACGATGGATACGCTGAGCACCCCAGAAATGGTCCATGCTTTCCCTGCCGGATAACTAGCTCGGCACCACACTCAGGACAGGTCTGATACTCACGTGATAATGCATGCTCATGGGTCGAAAAAAGCTGCGGATCTATTTTGGACATGCTCGCCTCCAATCAGCGCTGCGGATGATAACAGCGAGCAACTCCTCTGTCAGTGAATCAGCCCTTCGGGTTCATCGTAGAGCAACCCTTCCATCTGATGACAGGCATTTTCATTCCCTGGAACATTAAACAGCACCATCAAGACCACCCACTTCAGATCATCCAACTCAATCTCTGGATTATCCAATTCCATCAGGCGTTCGATCACTATTTCCCGAGTTTCAACACTCAAGACGCCAATCTGCTCCAGGAATAGCAAAAAGCCTCGACATTCAACGCCCAACTTGGCCATTTCAGGTGCGGCATAGATGCGGAAGGATCCGGTCGCACTGATCGATCGCGGCGCGCTCTCTTCATCATGCAAGACGGCCAGGTGTTCAAGCCATGCAAGGGCCTTATAGATCTCGTCTTGGTGAAATCCGGCACGGCTTAACTCTTCCGCCAGTTCATCCTGATCCACCATCAGATCGGCATCACTTTGGACATAGGTTTCGAACAGGTACATCAGTACATCAAACATCGTCAGTCCCTCCTCGTCCTCACATAACCACCGGGCACGGAAGCAATCCAGCCCGCTAGCTCCAGCTCTAGCAATTCGGCTATCACTCGATCGATGGGTTGTTGGCTCAACTGCGCCACCACATCAATCGGCGTGACCTCATAACCTACGTTATCCAACAATTTAGAGCTTGGCAAACAATCGGATACCGGAGACAACGGCAATCTGGCCTGCCGAATGCCGTGATTTTCCATATGCACGGCTATCTCTTCCACTATATCGGCCGCGGAACAGACAAGTTTTGCCCCTTGTTGAATTAAATGCAGACAGCCAGCTGCTAAAGGATTCTGAAGAGCCCCGGGCACGGCAAATACCTCCCGCCCCTGCTCCAGCGCATAACGAGCAGTGATCAAGGATCCACTCTGCGCCGCAGCCTCGATGACGACAGTCCCCAACGACAAGCCACTGATGATGCGATTTCTTCGCGGGAAATTTTCTGCGCAGGGAAGAGTATCAGGCCATAGCTCGGAAACCAGAGCGCCACCTTGAGCCACAATCTCACGTGATAAACTCAGGTGCCTACGGGGGTAACATTGGGCCAGCCCCGAACCTAGAACAGCCAGCGTACGTCCTTGCGCTCGCAGTGCCATCTGATGACAGGTGGCATCAATGCCCAGCGCCAGACCCGAGGTGATCACCAACCCCTCAGCCACCAGCCCTTCCGTCAACATAGCCGCCACGGCTCGCCCGCCGGGCGTTGGATTCCGCGTGCCGACCAAGGCAATCTGAGGAGCAGAGAGTACGGATGGATCCCCATCAACAAACAGCAGCAGAGGTGCTGCAGGAATTTCTCGCAGCCATGCAGGGTAGTCGTCACACAGACAAGAGATCAGGTAGTGGCCAGGCTCATCACACCAGCGTACGACCCTCTCAATTCGTTGATAATCAGGGTGTTGCAGCGCCTCAATCTGAGCCCAGGAGAGCCCAAGCTGCTGCAGTTGCTCGACGCCCATCTGACAGAGCTGTTCAGGAGAAGCTTTTGCGAGAAGGCGTAGACCGCGAACGGGGCCAACTCCAGGAACCCCGTCCAAACACAACCATGCGGTCTGTTCAGCCGAGGTTCCCATTACCATGGTTAGGGATTCCCAACCAGATAACCTCTATAAATTTGATCGGTCGCCCGCAGGATCAGCGCCAGCGAGATGCGATCGTATATCTTGAAGGCCATAGCCTGACCAACCGCTTCATTTGGCAACTGTTGTGCATCACCCGAGAGAACCTTCTGACCCTCTGTACTAATCAGCTTGTAGGCCAATGTATCTGCACTCTTGCCAGTGACTCCGACGCCAGGTCGTAGAATGGAGAAGACTTGTCCACTTTGGACGCCATCCTTAGACCCCTTATCAAGCATGATCACCTCATATTTTCCGGCAACGGAACTTTCACCACCCATATCGATGATTTGAGCATTACCACTTAATGTGGCTGGTTGCAGGGTAAAATAGGCATCCAGCTGCTCCTGTTCCGGTAATGGCATGACACGATCACCCTGCTGAACGTCCTTCACATTCTTCGTCAGCAAAACTTCGGTAATACCATCAGGATGGACGACGCCAGCCGTGACAATCCCGGTAAAAATGGCCCTTTGTCCAAGGACTTCACCACTTTGTTTGTCCTTATAGACGGCCCCTGGACGATAAACGCCATACTGTTGCCCCTCGACCAGAGCACCTTTCACAAACAGTCGCTGCTTCTCAAGCATCGCCTTATCATTCAGGTTGTTGCCCAGAACATACGGCATATCGTCCACGTTGCTGTTACCGGGGAAAATATGGTCACTGCGCAAAAACGCAGCGATCGCAGTCAGTGAAATAGTCGGCACCGGTCTAACTTTCGACTCGATCCGAACCTTGGGAGTGAGCTTGACCTGACGCTTCTGACCCTGATGGCCTTGAACCAGACGAGGCTCACCATTAACCCAAACCAGGTTCAGTACGTCACCAGGATAGATCCAGTGCGGATCCTTCACCTGTGGATTAACCTGCCACAGACGCGGCCATAGCCAAGGGCTACGCAAGAAGTGCCCTGAGATATCCCATAAGGTATCTCCCTTCTTGACGACATAGCTATCCGGATGACCCTCTTTTAGTTGTAATACATCAGCCACTGCGGCTGAAACCAGCAACCAACTGGCGAAGAAAAACCCAATCTGACGATATCTCATAGCTGTCCTTGCATACGCCGCCTATCAAACTATTAATTACCAGCGCAAATGACTAGAATTACGCCAGTACCCTTGTCTAACCATATTTAAAGTAAAGCGAATTATGGCGGTTTTAGAAGTTTTACGTTTTCCCGACGAGCGTCTGCGCACCATTGCCCAGAACGTAGTGTCGTTTGATCCCACCATCCAACAGATAATTGATGATATGTTTGAAACCATGTACGCAGAAGAAGGTATTGGCCTTGCTGCGACACAAGTCAACATTCATCAACGAATAATCGTGATCGACACCTCTGAAGATCGTACTGGACGACTGGTTTTAATCAACCCGGAACTGTTGGAACAGCGAGGTTCGACAGGTATCGAAGAGGGTTGCCTCTCCGTCCCGGAATGCAGAGCCCTGGTTCCGCGTGCCGAATGGGTCAAAATTCGGGCAACCAATTTGCAGGGTGAACAGTTTGAACTGGAAACTGACGGTTTGCTCGCGATCTGTATCCAACACGAAATGGATCATCTGGTCGGTAAACTATTTGTCGATTATCTGTCCCCTCTCAAGCGTCAGCGGATCCGCCAAAAAATGCTGAAGATGGACAAACTCGATCGCCGTCCACTCTGAGGGGTTCGTCTTGCAGAATCTGAAAATCATCTTCGCCGGCACGCCGGACTTCGCGGCACAGCACCTGCGGGCTCTGCTCGACGCAGGACTGACGGTCGCCGCCGTCTACACCCAGCCGGATCGTCCAGCGGGGCGAGGGAATAAGTTAACCCCCAGCCCGGTGAAATTACTGGCCACCGAGCATCAACTTCCGGTTATGCAACCAGCCTCTCTGCGTACCCCGGAGGCACAGGCAGAGCTGGCAGCCTTCGAGGCAGACCTGATGATAGTGGTCGCCTACGGTCTGCTCTTGCCTAAAGTCGTCCTGGAGACGCCGCGGCTGGGGTGCATCAATGTCCATGGTTCCCTGTTACCCCGCTGGCGGGGCGCCGCCCCCATTCAACGGGCCATCTGGGCGGGAGATCAGCAG
>JAYRLO010000268.1:0-4262 GCA_041905215.1 Aeromonadaceae bacterium | reverse complement strand
ACCGGGATGTTGCGACGCACCGCCGGTTGCAGGGTGGAGGGGTGCAGCACCTTGGCGCCAAAGGTCGCCATTTCGGCCGCTTCAGAGAAGCTGATTTCGGGGATTGGATGCGCGCTTTTCACCATCCGCGGATCCGTGGTGTAGATGCCGGGGACGTCTGTCCAGATCTCCAGCTCGCAGACGCTCAGGGCTTCGGCCAGCAAGGCGGCACTGTAGTCGCTGCCACCACGGCCCAGGGTCGTGGTCTGCCCTTCGGCATTGGCACCGATGAAGCCCTGGGTGATGACATAGTGGTCAGCCAGTAGGGGAGCCATCTCTTGTTGTGCCAGAGCACGCAGCGCCTCAATGGCTGGCGTTGCCTTACCAAAGCGACTATCGGTACGCATCACTTTACGTACATCAAACCAGACGGACGAATGCCCTTGCTGATTCATCAGCTCGGTGAACAGGCGTGTCGACATCAGCTCGCCCTGGGCCACGATGCGATCGACCAAGGCGGCATCGCTGGCAACGCAGGCTTGGGCCGCTAGGTCACGGACTTCATCCAGCATATCGCGGATCGTCTGGGTCAGTGGAGCCGGTTGGCCGAGGGCATCCAGAATATGGAACTGGATATCGGTCAGACGTTGCAGCCGCTCTTCACGGGCCGCGGCATCCAGCGTACCTTGCGAGAGCTCAACCAGCAGGTTGGTCACGCCAGCGCTGGCGCTGAGCACGACGACGCGGGTCTTGGGATTGTTGACAACCACTTGAGCACAACGGCTCATGGCTTCTGCATTGGCGACACTGGTGCCGCCAAACTTGGCTACGCAAACCTGGTTCACGACTGAACTCCTGACGATATCTGCTAAAAAATTCCGTTTTATTTCAAAAACCAGGAGGGGAGAAACCGATCAGACGTGGCTAGGCGGCGGGAATAGAGATTCCTGCCAGAAGCACTTCACCTGTCAGGTGACAGCCCGAGGGATTCAGCCCTCGCAGCCGACCCGCTTGTGTTCAGTGACAAGTGGGTCTCGGCGTTGCTCCCCCTCGGCGATTTTCGACGGAGACTGACCTCCTCAAATCGCCTACCTGGGCAACGCGCCTCTTCTGGTCCCCGCAGGGCGGGGTGACTGACAGAAATACCTGCAATGGCTATCTCCTGTCAATCAACAACCTGGATCTACGGCAAAAAAAAAGATGTAACCGCATCCAGAAAGCCATTTCAAATTGTGATCTGGGCAGGCTTTTTTTGTTAATGGCATGAAAACATGGCCTATTTATGTGACCGGTTCCACGCTTCAAACGGTTCCACACTGCTATATTACGCCGCGTGGAAACCAGAAATCTCCATTGCCAAAACGGGGCCGGTAAATTTGTCGGCCCCGTCTTTTTTTATATATTTTTCAACAAGATTTTCGAGCGGCGCTGGTAGTTGTATAACTTTTGTTTGGCTACGGGCAGATCGCTGACCTCAACCGGCTCAAAACCGCGCTCGCGGAACCAATGGATAGAGCGGGTCGTTAACACAAACAGCTTATGGATGTTCTGCCGCCGCGCATGTTCCTCGATCTTGGCCACCAGACGATCGCCGCGACTAGAGCTGCGATACTCCGGATGGATCGCAACACAGGCCATCTCGGCCATGCCGTCTTCCGGGAATGGATAGAGGGCCGCACAACCAATCACCAGACCATCCCGTTCAATGATGCTGAAATGGTCGATCTCCATCTCCAGTTGTTCCCGGGAGCGGCGCACCAAGATCCCTTCGGCTTCCAGCGGATGGATCAGATCCAGAATACCGCCGATGTCATCAATGGTGGCGGCGCGTGCCTGTTCGGCACTCTGCCGCACGATCTGGGTGCCGATGCCATCCCGTGTGAACAACTCTTGCAGCAAGGCGCCATCTTCCTTGTAACTGACCAGGTGGCAGCGCGGTACTCCGGCCCGGCACGAGGCGATGGCCGCGTGGAAGTAACGGGCGGTTCCAGAACTATCGTCACCTTGCTGTTCAAGCGCGTTGAGGTACTCTTCGGCCTGTTCGGGGAAGAGTTCAGAGACCACATGCCCATCCTGGTTGATGACCCCTTGCGAGGAGCAAAATGCGATCAACTTGTCTGCCTTGAGGTGAATGGCGACCTGGGCAGCAATCTCTTCGGCATTGACGCTGAAGCTCTCGCCGGTAACAGAAAAGCCGACCGGTGAGACCAGGACAATGGCATTTTGCTCGAGCTGGCGGCGGATGCCCTCGCAGTCAATGCGCCGCACCTTACCGCTGTGACAGTAATCGATGCCATCATCGACGCCAATCGGTTGTGCCGTGACGAAGTTGCCACTAACGACATTCAGCCGGGCTCCTTGCATCGGTGTGTTGATGAGCCCCATCGACAGACGGGAGGTGATCTCTAACTGCAAGCCGCCACAGACCTGTTTGATGATACGGAAGCTGTCGCTATCGGTGACGCGAATGCGTTTGTGAAAGCGGGAGCGGATACCGGCTTGGGCAAGGGAGCCATCGATCTGCGGCCGCGCGCCGAACACCAAAACCAGCCGGATACCCAGACTCTGCAGCAGGGCAATGTCAGCCACAATGTCGTCGAAGTTATCATCGGCTATAGTTTCACCGCCGATCATGATCACGAAGGTCGAGCCTCTATGATGATTAACATAGGGGGTCGAGTGGCGAAACGCATTAACCAGCACAGCATCTCTTTCGCGAACCATCAGTATATCCCTTTACCCTACAACAGAAATTGCCAATATCATCGTGAAAAACGCACGATACCGCAAGTATAAATAGTCATAAAAAGTGATTTATTATGTTATCGCTCTGGCGTGGTGCCCTGTGTGAACCCATGGACTGAGCCTTGCCGATACCGGGCGTTTCAGGGGCGGTTTATGCCGCACTATGATCCGTCTCACCTCGAGGTTGTATGGATGCGCGTATGATGTTCTCATCGGGCATGTGGATGTTTTACCACAAGAAAATGACCCTTTTCACCCATGCTCAGTCGAGAATCGTTGGTGAACTGCATTATGGTGGTTTCACGACTGTTTGGGCTTGGTTCTGCACTGAAGTCAGGGCAAACTAGAGCTTGTTCAACACCCAGAAAAAGGATTGCAGGATGTTAAGCAAACACGTCAGCTTTATCGTCGACCAGAAGGGTAATCGTCGGGCAGCGGTGGTACCTATCGACATCTTCGATGAGTTGATGGCGTTACAAAAAGCACTGTCGACGAACACTCCAGGGCAACGAGAGCGTTACTTTTTCAGTGTCAAAGGGGCCGAGGCGAGCGGCTACCCGGTAGGACAGCGCAATAAACCGGGCTTCATGGTGCTGGCGGGCTCCCGGGTCCACGGTGAACAAGCCGACTCGCTGCGCGAGCCTGTCATCGAACTTCGCCAAAATTTGCTGCAAAAAGGGGTGTTGGTTATTGATGGTGCTGGCTATCTGTTCACGCAAGATCAGCTGTTCAACAGCCCAAGCCTGGCTGCCAGCCTGATCGCCGGTAATAACCGTAGCGGCCTGGATGCCTGGAGTAATCAGGAAGGCTTTACTCTTAAACAGTCTGGTTTCGGCAAGAAAGAATAGCCGGGCCGGGCATCTTACTGCCGATCGAACCAACCCTATGACGTTGAGGCCTTGATGAGCTGTTGAGTGGTCTATGCCAAGGGCCTTGTTGCCAATCCATTCGCATCGGGAGTCTGTTTGCCTACCTCGTCCAGTTCCTATCAAACCCTCGAAGGCTTTATCCTGACTCGGCAGAGCCAGGATCGGCGAGTGTTTCCGGCGACGGATGAACACAATGTCGTGATCCTGTGGCTGGCCACGGCGCGGGGCCCAGTGCAGCTGGTTTACTCCGGTGAAGAGGCGCAATTCCTGCTGGCGCAAGCCGATCAGGAGCAAGCCCTGCAACTATTCCGCCACCATGGGATCCGCGGGCGGTTGCGACATTCGGGTCTGCTTAGCTTCTCGGGTGAGCCGTTACTGGCCTGCTGTTTCCCAACGCTGGCGCGCACCCATCGGGCTCGTGAGCTACTGCAGCTGCACGACATCCGGGTGCTCGAAGCCGATATTCGTCATGTCGAGCGGGTGCTGATGGAGCTATTCATCACGGGGAGTGTGCGGGCGAGCGGCATCCTCATCAATCGTAATGGCCACTGGCAGATGCAGGCTCAGACGTTGGAGCCCTGTGATTATCGTCCGGCATTCACCACTCTTTCCCTCGACGTTGAATGTTCAATGTCGGGTGAGCTCTATTCGGTTGCCTTGCAAGGATTG
>JAYRLO010000006.1:0-25510 GCA_041905215.1 Aeromonadaceae bacterium | reverse complement strand
CAGAGCCTGTGCGATGACTATCAGGATTCAGGCCAACCGGTGACATGCCAGAGCGAGGGGCAACTGGCCTACATCTGTCGTCCGGCGCTGCTGCGCCGCGTCCTGCAAAACTTGATCGACAATGCGCTCACCTATGCGAGCAGTGCGGAGGTCAATCTGGTGCGCACAGAGGATAGCCTGCAGATCCTCGTCCGCGACCATGGCCCCGGGATCCCTGAGGCCGAACTCGAGCAGGTATTTCAACCCTTTGTGCGTCTGGACAGCTCACGCAATACCGAGGGCGGCAGCGTGGGTCTGGGATTGGCCATCGCCCGCACCCTGATCCACCGCCACGGTGGCGAACTGAGACTGAGCAATCACCCCCAAGGCGGGCTGGAGGCGGCGATATCGCTCCCGCTTTGAATCAACATCAACAAATCACCACCCGCATAAAGAAAAACCGGAACCCTGAGGTTCCGGTTTTATCATTAAATGCTCCAGATAAAAGCTTAGCGAGCGCCGTTGATCAGATAGAACACCCCGGTGAAGGCTGGCACCGTGATGACGTAGTTGCCATCACTGTCCGTGTAGGTATCTGAGCTATCCAGCAGATTGATCAGCTCACCGGCGCTTCCCAGAGCCGCCGTACTCAGTGTCACTACTGCCGGCGTACTCTTGGCATTCAGCAGGTACAGCACGTTGTCGCTGCTGGTGTCCTTGCGGGACACAAATACTTGGCTGTCAGTGTAGATACGGGTCAAGGAGCCCTCAGACAGAGCTGGATGGGCGGCACGCATATCCAGCAGTGACTTCAGGTATGCCTTCAGGTCACTCTGCCGAGCCGACGGAGTAAAGCCAGTGGTGACCCCTTCGACCTTACCCGTGGTACGAGCCACGTTGTCATCACACCAAGCGGTACCTGTGCCACAAGGAGTGTTCTGTGCCGCGAAACCATCCAACTGATCACCGATCTCCTCACCGTAGTAGAAGGTGATAGGGCCAGAGGTCGCCGCCATGAAGCTGAAGGCAGCCTTATGACGCAACCAGTAGGCATCATCGCTGACATCGCCCAGCTTGGCTCGCTGCAGCAGATCGCCGAAACGCGGGATATCGTGGTTGCCGATAAACAGGTTCGGCATTGCAAATGTCGGATAAACACCAGCATCCAGAACACCGTCATTCCAGTTGGCGTACAGAGAGGTCGGGCTTCCCGTTGCACCATTGCTCTCGGCACCAACCGCCTGCACCAGACCATAGTGCAGCGGGAAATCGAAAGCTGACTTCAGCCCAGGGAGACTGCTATCGCCATAGGTATCGGAAACAATAGCATCCTGACCAGCCCAATCTTCCGCCACCATGTAACCCAAGGTACCCCATTGCTCCCCTGCCGTCGCACGGGCTGCTGCCGCATCTTCGACTGCCGTACGGATGGTGTTCCAAACCGCAACAGGAACCTGATAGGACTGATCCAGACGCCAGCCATCGATGCCGTAATTTTTGATGTAGTGGGTTGCGACTTCCGTGAAGAAGGTGATGCTGTTGGCATTCGTGTAGTCGACCGTATAACCAGTACCAGCCGACACCATTGCCGGTTTCACACCAGAGACCGGAGCCGCCGGGAGGTTGTTGGTGATCGCATGACCAAAGACACCGTCGAGAATGACGTAGAGCCCCTTGGCGTGGGCCGCATCGACCAGATCCTTAAGCTTTTGGTTGGTACCGAAGTTGGGATCAACATTGAAATAGTCGCAGGTAAAATATCCAGTGGCAGCAAGCTGCTTGTCAGAGACCGTACTCTTGCAAGAATCAAACACCGGCGTCAACCAGATGGCGTTGACACCCGTGCTCTTGATGTAATCCAGAGATTTAATGATGCCCTCCAGGTCGCCCTTGTGGTTGGAGGGGCCGTAACCGACGTTGTAGTTGATGGTGTCATCGCCGTTGACGAATGCTTCCACCATGACCTGGTACATGCGCAGACCGCAGAATGCCTCATTGGATCCCTGATGACAGGTCTTGTTGCTGTCGGCAACATGCTGACTGGCACTGACGGTGACCTCATAGGTAGTTGGTGTGACGGGTTTGCTGCTACCACCACCGCCACCACCACCACAGGCCGCCAGGGCCAGCGTCATCATCATCGCCAGTGAAGTGCGTTTAAATACTGCTGCATTCATCATCGTTATCCTTCCGGTTCATCATGACCAGGAGCCATGATTGGCCTGCTCTGGTGTTGGTGCCTCCATTGCATAGCACTGCTGCCGATTTTTAAATCTCGTTTTTTCATTCCTGCGACTGACAGCGCTTTCTTATTTGGTAATGGCGCGTCGACATGCGATCTGACTTGCCAGATCAGCCGCCCCAACCCCCTCGTTCACTGCTCGGCAACTTTGATTGTTTGCAGATCGCATAAGCGGCCAGCTTTACATCTAGCCGTCCAGGATCTAAATTCGACCACTCCTACCGCTCATTTCGCCCACAAGGATGTTCCCATGAAAGACGCCACCCTGGCCCTGCATCACGGTTTTCAAAACGATCCGACTACCAAGGCGGTGGCTGTGCCGATTTACCAGACCGTTGCCTATGAATTCGACAATGCCCAGCATGGCGCCGATCTGTTCAACCTGGAGGTGCCGGGCAACATCTACACCCGCATCATGAATCCGACCAACGATGTGCTGGAAAAGCGTCTCGCAGTTCTCGAAGGCGGTATTGCTGGTCTGGTGGTTTCCGCCGGCAGCGCCGCCATCCACTACGCCATCCTGACCCTGGCGCAAGCCGGGGACAACATAGTATCAACCCCGCAACTGTACGGCGGCACCTACACCCTGTTTGCCCACATGCTGCCAAGTCTCGGCATCGAGGTGCGCTTTGCTGCCGATGACTCTCCCGAAGCCATCGCCAAGCTGATCGATGGTAAGACTAAGGCCGTTTACGCCGAGAGTATCGGTAACCCGGCCGGCAATATCGTCGATATCAGCGGCCTGGCAGATGTGGCTCACGCCCAAGGGGTTCCGCTCATCATCGACAATACGGTGGCCACCCCAATCCTGTGCAAACCCATCGCCTTCGGTGCCGACATCGTCGTCCACTCCATCACCAAGTACGTCGGTGGTCATGGCAACTCGCTAGGCGGCGTCATCGTCGACTCCGGCAAGTTCCCTTGGGCTGAACACAAGGAGCGCTTCCCAGTATTTAATAGTCCGGAGCCCTCCTACCACGGCGTGGTCTACACCGACACTTTCGGCCCGGCGGCATTTATCGCCCGCGCCCGGACTGTGCCTCTGCGCAACACAGGTTCGGCACTCTCTCCCATGAATGCCTTCTTGTTGCTGCAAGGGCTGGAGACTCTGGCTCTGCGCATGGAACGTCACGTCGATAATGCCCAAGCCGTGGCCCACTACCTGCAAAAGCACCCGAAGGTGGCGTGGGTCAGCTATGCCGGTCTGCCGGATCACCCCCATCATGCCCTAGCGCAGAAGTATATGGCCGGCAAACCATCCTCCATTCTCTCGTTCGGCTTGAAAGAGGGTTATGAGGCAGGCGTCCGCTTCTACGATGCCCTGCAAATCTTCAAGCGACTGGTCAACATCGGCGATGCCAAGTCCCTGGCCTGCCACCCGGCTTCCACCACCCACCGCCAACTGAGCGAGGCCGAACAGGCCAAGGCAGGCGTCAAACCCGAGATGATTCGTTTGTCGGTGGGCATCGAAGCCATTGAGGATCTGTTGGCCGATCTCGATCAGGCACTGAACGGCTAACTCATAGCATCTGCGTACAACGAAAAGAGGCATCCATCCGGATGCCTCTTGCGTTTGCGATGAACCGCGATGTCGTTGCCCCTACTTGATCTCAATCTCCAGCGGTTGGGCACTGGTGGGTATCGACTTGGTCATGTGCACGTACAGCATGCCATCGCGGAACTCGCCGCCGATATTTTCCGGCCGCACATCATCCGGCAGGTTGAAGCTGCGAGTGAAGTGGCCATAGAAACGCTCGATGCGATGCAGTTTGTCGTCCTTATTTTCCTGACGGCGCTCACCGCTGATGGTCAACATACCGTTGTTGACGGTCAATTTAACATCCTCTTTCCGGATTTCGGGGATCTCGACCTTCAACTGGTATTCGCTGTTGTTTTCCAGAATATCGACGGCAGGCAACCAGTCACGACCCGAGCCTTGCTCATCGTCTCCCCAACGTCGCAGCACGCCTCTGTGGTAGTCACGAAACCAATCATCGAACTCCCGGAAAGGGTTCCATCTTTCGATCTTCATAAGTACCTCCTTAGTTAGCAGGCAACATGAACCTTCCTCCTGGATCTGGGATCGACCTGTTCGTTTTTCAACCACCATTGGCGCAAAAAAGTTACTGCATCAACGCCTGCTTCAGCAACAACAGGGCAATGACCCACATGATGCTGCCAACCAGCCCATCGATCAGGCGCTGCACCAAGGGACGAGCCAGCCAGGGCGACAGGCGAGCAGCCAACAAGGCCAGGCCATAGAACCAGATCGTGGAAGCCAGCACGGCGCCACACGCAAACAGCGGCAAGGCCGCCGTTGGCCACTGAGTGGAGACAGAGCCGAGGATCATCACGGTATCCAGATAGACATGGGGGTTGAGCAGTGTCACGGCCAGAGTCGTCAGTATTATTTCCCGGCGACCGTCCGGGCCGTTTTCTGTCTGCAACGAACGACTGCTACCACGCCAGGCCGTCAGCAGGGATCGCCCGCCATACAACAACAAGAATGCCACGCCACCCCAGGTCAGCAGGCTCTGCAGCAAAGGCACGCTGCCTAGCCAACGCCCGCCGCCAAACACGCCGATCACGATCAACACCAGATCGCAGCACAGGCAGAGACTCGCCACCAGCAGATGATGCTGACGACGAATGCCACGGCTAAGAACATAGGCATTCTGAGCACCAATCGGCATGATGAGACTGGCCCCCAGCATGAAGCCTTGAACCATGGGTAACAGCATTATTTTCTCCAGAGACAGCGGAACAGTGGCGCCAGAGTAGAGAGCCAGATACTTTAAGTAAAACTAATGATTTTAATGGATGATTAGAAAAATCGATGAGCAAGGAACGATTTCTCCCCTTTGACTACAAACAGCTAGAGGCGCTGGATGTCGTGGTGAGCGAGCAAAATTTTGAACGGGCCGCCCGCCACCTGAATCTGACCCAATCGGCCGTATCACAACGCATCAAGTTGCTGGAACAGAGCGTGGCCCAGCCGCTGCTGTTGCGCACCTCACCACCCACCCCGACCCCGCTGGGCCAGCAACTGCTCAGCCACTACCGCCAAGTCAGTCAATTGGAGCGAGAGCTGCTCCCGCAACTGCGCGTCGATGCCCCCCAGCAGCCGCTCAAGGTCAGCATGGCTGTGAATGCCGATAGCCTGGCAACCTGGTTTATCCCGGCGCTATCGCCCCTGCTGGCAACTCATCCAATCGAGCTTGATTTGCGGATCGATGACGAAACACGCACCCTCGATCGCCTGCGGCAAGGCGAGGTGTTTGGCGCAGTCAGCACTGAGCCCTCCTCGCTGCCCGGATGCCACGCCACCCTGATCGGACTGATGGAGTATCGACTGGTTTGTTCGGCCAGCTTTGCCGATCGCTACTTTGCCAACGGGCTGACGCTCGATAGTTTGCAGCAGGCTCCTGGCGTCGCCTTCGATCAACGGGATGACATGCATATCAGCTACATGCGAGAACATTTTGCCCTACAGCCCGGCGGTTATCCCTGTCACACAGTCCACTCCTCCGAAGCCTTTATCGCCCTGGCCTGTGCCGGAGTTGCCTACTGCCTGATCCCCTGCCTACAAATCGCCCGGGAGCTGGCTTGTGGTTCCTTACTGGCTCTGGATAGCCCGCCACTCTATCGCCACTTGTATTGGCACCGCTGGGTACTGGAGCGAGGCGTCCATCAGCAATTATCGCAAGCCATACTGCAGCATGGCCAAAAACAGTTGCTACCCCCCACAGGGGTCTGAGTCTTGCGGTGTGATCCACCAACGAGAATCGAGCAAAACAGCATCACCAAAATCGCACTGGACTAGGATTACTAAAATAGGCAGCCAATCTCCCACCAGCATTTATACCTGCCGCTTCCATCACTTAGATACAGAATTCATGGAGTAACACGATGAAACTCCGGACACACAAGGCGCCACCATTTGTAGTGGGTACGGGAGCCATAGAACAGCTGGGGCAACACGTCACACAACTCAACGCCAAAAGAGCGTTGATTGTCACCGACCACGGCGTGGCCGAGGCGGGCTGGCTCGCCCCCGTCGTGGATGCCCTGACACAGGCTCACATTGAGACGGTGATCTTCTCCGACATAACGCCAAACCCCAAGGACCAAGAGGTGATGGCTGGTGCAGAGCGCTACCAGAGTCGAGAGTGTGACCTGCTGGTGGCCGTGGGTGGTGGTAGTCCGATGGACTGTGCCAAAGGCATAGCAGCCGTGGTCGCCAATGGCGGCGATATTCGCCACTTCGCCGGTGTGGATCGGGTTCCGCTCATGCCGCCGCCGCTCATCTGTATTCCAACCACAGCCGGCACAGCCGCGGAAATATCCCGCTTTGCCATCATCACCGACACCAGCAACAACATCAAATTCGCCATCATCAGCGACGCCATGATCCCGTGGTTGGCACTGCTCGCCCCGGAGACCACGGCAACCATGCCCAGTGAACTAACCGCCACGACCGGTATCGATGCCCTGGTGCATGCCATCGAAGCTTATGTATCGACCAACCATTCTCCACTCACCGATCTCTATGCATTGGAGGCGATCCGGCTGATCGTCGGTAACATTCGTCAGGCATTAGCTCAGCCACGCAACATGCAACACCGCGAGGCCATGATGCAGGGCAGCCTGTTAGCCGGATTGGCCTTCTCCAACGCGGGGCTTGGCCTGGTGCATGCCATGGCGCACAGCCTCGGCGGTCTCCTCGACCTTTCCCACGGTGAATGCAACGCCCTGCTCCTGGAGCATGTCGTCAACTTCAACTTTGACAGCACCCGTGAACGCTACGTCCAGATTGGCTTGACTATGGGTTTACCAATGAAGGGGCTCAGTGCGGTCGAGCAGAAGATCCGCCTGATTGCCGCACTCGCGGCACTGCGTCGCGACGTCAACCTCGCGCACCCGCTGCGCGACCTCGGCGTAGAGAGTGATGACATTCCGGCGCTGGCACGTAATGCACTGATCGATCCCTGCATCATGACCAACCCCAAAACACCAACACAGGAGGGTATCGCCCAAATTTACGAGGCGGCGCTGTGAGTTAGGCCCTTCGACCCTCCGGCGTCACCTCATCGGCGCGACGGCTTAGACAGTGATGAGATAAGCAAAGCGTTTTTTATTCGTTCTTAGCAATAAAGCCGTCGGGCATGATGCGATCAGCCAGTTATCAAGGAGTCGCATCATGAAATCATCCCTAACCGCTTTGGCGCTGATCACCACATTGAGTGTTGGTGCCGTCAATGCCGCCCAAGTTGAGTTGCTACACGTCTCTTATGATCCAACCCGTGAGCTCTATCAGGAGTACAACAACGCCTTTGCCAAATACTGGAAAGCCAAAAGTGGCGATGAGGTTGTCGTCAGCCAGTCACATGGCGGATCCGGCAAGCAGGCCCGCGCCGTGGCCGATGGCCTGGAGGCGGATGTCGTCTCGCTGGCCCTGGCCTACGACATCAACGCCATCGCGCAAAGCGGGCTGATCGCCCCCGATTGGCAACAACGGCTGGCCAACCACTCGGCCCCCTTCACCTCAACCGTGGTATTTCTGGTGCGCAAGGGTAATCCCAAGCAGATCAAGGACTGGGGCGATCTGACCCGCGATGGCATCTCCATCATCACCCCCAACCCGAAGACCTCCGGCGGGGCTCGCTGGAACTATCTGGCCGCCTGGGGCTATGCCCTGAAGAAGAGTGGCAGTGAAGCCGGCGCCAAGGAGTACATTCGCCAGCTCTACCAGCGGGTCAAGGTGCTCGACTCCGGCGCCCGGGGTGCCACCACCAGCTTTGTCGAACGCGGCCTCGGCGACGTTTTGCTGGCCTGGGAAAATGAAGCCTACCTGGTGCTGAATCAACCGGGTGCCCGCGATCAGTTCGAGCTGGTGACACCATCGGTCTCCATTCTGGCCGAACCGCCGGTGGCCGTGGTCGACAAGGTGGCCCAAAAACATGGCACCGAAGCCGTCGCCAAGGCCTATCTGGAGCATCTCTACTCCACCGAGGGGCAGATCATTGCCGGTAAACACTACTATCGGCCGACCGATCCAACCATAGCCGCGCAATACGCCCAGCAGTTCGCCAAACTGGAGCTGTTTACCGTTCAGGATCTGGAGGGAGACTGGGACAAGGCACAAAAGAAACACTTTGCCCGTGGTGGCATCTTCGACCAGATCTACCAACCCGGCCAATGACTCAACCTCGGCCCGCCCGGCACCGGTGGGCCACAGGCTTCAGGAGCCAACCATGAGCAACATACTGATAGTTCCCGGGCTGCATAATAGCGGCCCGCACCACTGGCAGAGCCGATGGCACCAGCAGTACCCCCACTGGCAACGGGTGACCGGACAGAGCTGGGAGCGAGCCGAGCTGCACAGCTGGAGTCAGCGCGTCGCCCAGATGCTCCAGCGCAACCGCGAACCCGTACATCTGGTCGCCCACTCATTCGGTTCCCTGGCCAGCATAGCCGCTGCGGCACAACATCCGGACAAGGTTGCCAGCCTGTTTCTGGTGGCCCCGGCCGATCCGGCCAACTTTGCGATCGCCGACCGAGAGCTACCGACGCCACCGCTCGTCCCTGGCCTGCTGGTGGCCAGCCAGAACGATCCCTGGATGAGCCTGGAGCGGGCCCACTACTGGAGTCGCCGCTGGCAGATGCCACTGCACGACGCCGGCCCGGTCGGCCATATCAACGCCGAGTCAGGCCACGGTTTGTGGCCCGAAGGCGAACAACTACTCGCCAACCTGCTGCGCCGCCTGCAGTTTTCCCTCCCCGCTACCGAGTTCAAGGCCGCCGTCTGACGATGTAGCCCCTAAATAGCTGCTCCGAATAGCAGCTCCCCCATCACGGAGGCAAGGTAGCGCTAAGCTGACCCTCCGCGCCAGGGATGGCGCGGCGGAGCCCCCATGGATGGGTTTACGGCGTGTCGGCGTCACGTTGCCCCGACGCTGCCAGCCACCAATACAAAACTGGCGTAGTTTCCTCAATTCACCGCAGATCAAACTGCGGCTACTCGATATATCGCCTTTCATCACTGTTCCCATCCTGTTTGGGCCACTTAGCGAAAAAACAGCATAAGTAAGAGTTTTAACTTATTTGTGAGCGCAGGGCGGAATCCGCACAATCATTCCATCGATATTCGATTATTAGAAAAGGCATGGTTATGCGATTTCGTTCCTACTCCGTCCTGCCGGGTTTCGGACCCACGCTCGGCTTCAGCCTGCTCTATCTGGGCTTGATGGTGCTGCTGCCCATCTCGGCGCTGGTGTTGTTCAGCGTGACCAACCTGAGCGCCGCCGAGTTCTGGCAAGTGGTCAGCTCGCCGCGGGTGGTCGCCTCATTCCAACTCAGCTTTGTCGCCGCCCTGATCGCCGCCCTGATCAACAGCCTGTTCGGCCTGATCCTGGCCTGGATCCTGGTGCGTTACGAATTTCCCGGGCGCCGCCTCATCGACACCCTCATCGATCTGCCCTTCGCCATGCCAACCGCGGTTTCAGGAATTGCCCTGTGCGCCATCTTTGCCGGGAATGGCTGGATTGGTCAGTGGTTGAAACCCCTCGGCATCGAGCTGGCCTATAACCCGGCGGGGATCGTCATTGCCCTGACCTTCATCGGTCTGCCCTTCGTGGTGCGCACCCTGCAGCCGGTCCTCAAGGAGAGCGAGCGTGAACTCGAAGAGGCGGCGGCCAGCCTAGGCGCCAACCGCCTGCAAACCTTCATCCGCATCATCTGGCCATCCCTGGTGCCCGCCTTGCTGACCGGCTTTGCCCTGGCCTTCTCCCGCGCCATCGGCGAATACGGTTCGGTGATCTTCATCGCCGGCAATCTGCCGATGGTCTCGGAGATTGCGCCGCTGATGATCATGAGCCATCTGGAGGAGTACGACTACGCCGGGGCCTCCGCCATCGCCGTCGTCATGCTGACCTTCTCATTCATCCTGTTATTGCTGATCAACAAGCTGCAAGCCTGGAGCTGGCAGCGCATCGGAGGAGTTCGCGCATGAGTCAGGAAGTGACCGTCACCCCCATTCAGCAGGTCACCCGCGAACCAACCTGGGTGCGCTGGCTGTTGATCGCCATCGGCGTCGGCTGGTTTCTCGCCCTGCTGTTGCTGCCACTGGCCACCATCTTCGTGCAGGCCTTCAAGCAGGGCATCTCGGTCTTCTTCGCCGCCATCAGCGAGCCGGATGCCCTCAAGGCACTGGGGCTGACCGCCCTGGTCACCCTGCTGTCGGTGCCGCTCAACCTGGTGTTTGGCGTCTCGGCCGCCTGGGCCATCGCCCGTTTCCGCTTCCCCGGCCGCCAGCTGCTCATCACCCTCATCGATCTGCCATTTTCCGTCTCCCCGGTAGTGGCCGGTCTGATGTTTGTGCTGCTGTTTGGCAGCCGCGGCTGGTTTGGCCCCTGGCTCAGTGAGCACGACATCAAGATCATCTTCTCGACACCGGGCATCATCCTGGCCACCACCTTCATTACCCTGCCGTTCGTGGTGCGCGAGCTGCTGCCCCAGATGGAGGCGCGCGGCAGCGAGGAAGAAGAGGCGGCTCTGGTGCTCGGCGCCAGTGGCTTGCAGATGTTCTGGCGCGTCACCCTGCCCAGCATCCGCTGGAGCCTGATGTACGGCCTGCTGCTCTCCACCGCCCGGGCGGTAGGGGAATTTGGCGCCGTCTCCGTGGTCTCCGGCCATATCCGCGGTCAGACCAACACGCTGCCGCTGCATATCGAGATCCTCTACAACGAGTACCAGACCAGTGCCGCCTTCGCCGTGGCGACCCTGCTGGCCCTGTTTGGCATCTTCACCCTGCTGGGTGAAACCCTGCTGGCGCGCCTGCGTGGCCCGTCCGGCCATTGATGACCCAGAATTGAACGAAAAGGTGAACAGATGAGTATTCAGGTTCAACAGCTCAACAAGCACTTCAATCAGTATGCTGCGCTCGACAATATCAACCTCGACTTCAAGGATGGCGAGCTGGTCGCCCTGCTCGGTCCCTCCGGTTGCGGCAAGACCACTCTGCTGCGCATCATCGCCGGTCTGGAGCAGGCCGACAGCGGGCGCATCATCATCCGTGGCGACGATGCCTCGGATCTGCATGTGCGCGAGCGCAACGTCGGCTTCGTGTTCCAGCACTATGCGCTGTTCCGTCACATGACGGTGTTCGAGAACGTCGCCTTCGGTCTGCGGGTCAAGCCGCGCCGCCATCGCCCCGCCGAGGCGGAGATCCGCAAGCGGGTCACTGAACTGCTGGATCTGGTGCAGCTCGGCCATGTGGCTGCCCGCTTCCCGACCCAGCTCTCCGGCGGCCAGCGTCAGCGCGTCGCCCTGGCCCGCGCCCTGGCAGTGCAACCCAAGGTATTGCTGCTCGACGAGCCCTTCGGCGCCCTGGATGCCCAGGTGCGCAAGGAGCTGCGGCGCTGGCTGCGCGAACTGCACGATGAGCTGCATGTCACCAGCCTGTTCGTCACCCACGATCAGGAGGAGGCGCTGGAGGTTGCCGACCGGGTAGTGCTGATGAACAGCGGCCGCGTCGAGCAGATCGGCACCCCCGCCGAGGTGTACGACCAACCGGCGACGCCGTTCGTCCATCGCTTCCTCGGCAACGTCAACCTGTTCCACGGCCGGGTCAGTGGTCACGGCATCGGCATCGGCGATCAGACCCTGGCCAGCGCCATCCCCACCCATCTGGATCAGGGGGCGGCGGCGGTTGCCTACGTGCGCCCCCATGAACTGGAACTGTTACCCGAGGCCAGCCCTCAAGGACTCAAGGCCCGGGTTGAACGGCTGCTGCCCATGGGCTCCCGGATCCGGGTTGAACTGCGAGGTGAGGACGGTCTCAATGGCGCACTATTTGAGGCCGAACTGACCAAGGAGATGGTACAGTCTCTGCAACCGGGGCAGACGGTACGTCTCTCGGCTCGCCAGTCCCAGATCTACCCAGACTACGAGATCTGAACCATGGAGACTGATGGCGGGACATAGGCCAGGAGGTTCCGTCACTCACAACAGACCGGGTAGCGCTTAGCTGACCCTCCGCGCCAGGGATGGCGCGGTGGAGCCCCCACGGATGGGTTCACGGCGTGTCAGCGTGCACTTCCCGGTCTGTGTGGCATAACTCCACGGGTGAGTGCCAAACCGTCGGACCCCGAACAAGACAGGATTAAGACCAGCAAGGAGCCGGGCATGAATTTCCAACAACTGCGCATTATCCGGGAGGCGGCGCGTCGCGACTACAACCTGACCGAGGTCGCCAATGCGCTCTATACCTCGCAATCGGGGGTCAGCCGCCACATTCGGGAGCTGGAAGATGAGCTGGGGATCGAGCTCTTCATCCGCCACGGCAAGCGCCTGCTCGGCATGACGGAGCCTGGCAAGGAGCTGTTGGTGATCGCCGAGCGGATGCTCAACGATGCCAATAACATCCGCAAGCTGGCCGACACCTTCGCCAACAGGGAGAACGGCCGCCTGCATGTGGCGACCACCCACACCCAGGCTCGTTACGCCCTGCCCCGGGTGGTCAAGGAGTTTCGCAGCCAATTTCCCCAGGTTCAGCTCGAGTTGAATCAGGCAGGCCCGGAAGAGATTGTCCGCCTGCTACAAAGCGGGGATTCCGACATCGGCATCAGCAGCGAGCGTCTCGATCAGGCCGACGGTATCGTTGCCTTCCCCTACTACCGCTGGCACCACAACATCGTGGTTCCCGAGCATCACCCCCTGACCCAGGAGCCCGAACTGACCCTGGAGAAGCTCGCCGCCTGGCCCATCATCACCTATCAGGAGGGGCTGACCGGCCGAGCGCGGGTCGACGAAGCCTTCGAGGGCGCCGGGCTCAAGCCGGAGATCCTGCTCACCGCCCAGGACTCCGATGTGATCAAGACCTATGTCGAGCTGGAGATGGGGGTCGGCATCCTGGCCGACATGGCCTTCAATGCCTCGCGGGATCAGGGGCTGGTGCAGCTCGATGGCAGCCACCTGTTTGCCGCCCACACCGCCTGGATCGGTCTCAAGCGCGGGCAGTTTCAACACAACTATGCGCTGCAGTTCATCCAGCTGTGCAACCCGGAGCTCTCGCTGAGCGATATCCAGACGCGGATCCTCGGTCAGGATCAGGCGCTCGACTACGAGATCTGATCAAGCCTCATCCGAACAGGGTGACCAGCAGGGTCAGCATCAGCGAACAGAATATATTCAGCACCAGACCGACCCGCATCATCTGCCGTTGCGGGACTCGGCCGGTGGCAAACACCATGGCGTTCGGCGGCGTTGCCACCGGCAGCATGAAGGCACAAGAAGCGGCCAGCGCCACCATCACCGCCATCACCACGGGGGAGAGCCCCAAGCTGCTGGCGATGGGCGCAAACAGCGGGATCATCAGGGCTGCCGTCGCGGTGTTCGATGCCAACTCGGTCAAGAACACCACGAAGGTGGCGATCACCAGCACCACCAGCCAGCTTGGGGCACCACCGAACCAGCTGACCATCTGTTGGGCCAAAAAAGTACTGGTGCCGCTGACCTGCAGCACGGCGGAGAGGCAGAGCCCGCCACCGAACAACAGCAAGACCCCCCACTCGGTCTGGCGTTCAATATCCAGCCAACTGGCCACCCCCGAGGCACCCACGGCAACAATGGCCACCAGCGCCACCAACGAATCAAATTGGTCGAGGTTGCCCAGCAGCCGGGAGAGCGGTTGCGAGAAGATCCAAGCCAACACGGTCAGTCCGAAGATCAGCAGGGTGAGACACCGCGTCTTGGTCCAGAGCCAGACTGGCTGCTCATCCACCGCCAGGCTGATCCGGTGCTGCAGATCGGGCCGAAGCAGCAAATAGAGGATGCCCAAGGCCAGTGGCCACAGGATCAGCATCGCCGGCACCCCGAATCGCATCCAGTCGAAGAAGCCCAGATGGGCATAGGCGGCGGCAATGGCATTGGGCGGGCTGCCCACCAGGGCCCCCATGCCACCGAGGCTGGCGCTGTAGGCCACCCCGAGCAGCACGAAAGTGTGGGTATTGAGCTGCTGTTCCCGGTCGATATCGTTCAGCAACCCCAGCACCAGCGGCAACATGATGGCCACGGTGGCGGTGTTGCTGATCCACATCGACAACAGGCCAGAGGCCAGAAACAGCAGCCAGACGGCGCGACTGAGTCGCCCCCCGGCCAGGTGGATCATGCGCAGCGCCAGATAGCTGTCGAGCTGTTGACGGTGCAGGGCCGCAGCCAGGGCAAAACCGCCAAGAAACAGATAGAGCACTGGATTGGCAAAGTGGCTGAGCGCCTGAGGCAGGGTGAGAATTTGCAAAACAACAGCGCCGATCGGAACCAGCAAAGCAGTCAAAGTCACCTGCAGGGTCTCGGTCAGCCATAAGAATGCGATGAAGACCAACAGGGCGAAGCCATGGCTCACCGCCGTCGGCCACGGCAGCCAGAGCCACAGGCCGACGAAGATCAGGCAAGCCAGCCCAAACAGCGGCCATTTCACGCCAACGCTATCCATGGTTCATTCCCCGCGAGAACAGGCTCTGATCTGATCCTAGTCCCAGCGAGATGAAATGAAAATTCGCCAACCGGTCAATATTTGGCCAGTTTTATGCAGCACTTAGAGCAGCAGCAAGATCCGTCACGGAGGTGACCTATGAACACTCACTTCGCACAGCAACAACTGGTTGAAACCTGCCGTCACATCGGCGCCATCTTCACCTATGAAGAGGCCGAAGGTGAAGCCCGGGCCTGCATCATCAAGGGACAACACTGGTGGAGTCTGGTCCAGAGTACCGATGGGGATGACAGCCTGTGGCTGGCTCAACTGCATCAACTGCGCAGTAATCAATGACTTTTGGTTGCGAAGCGCAACCAAATGCCTCTATCATCGAGCCACACGCCAAGCTGATGAAGAGGTCATGATGGATGCTCGTAACCTGCGCGCCCTATCCCGAGAACTGGTTCGCGAACTGGGCATGTTCGCCCCTCAGTGCTGTGCCACTCCGCTCACCCCGGTCGAAGCCCACCTGCTGATCGAGCTGGAACAGGGGCCGCTGACCAACAACCAGCTGGCCGAACGGCTGCGCGTCGACAAGTCCAACACCAGCCGTCCCTTAAGCCGCCTGCAGGAGCGTAACCTCATCACCCGCCACCCCAACGACCGGGATGGCCGCAGCCAGCAGTTGAGCCTCACGCCAGTCGGCCAGGCACTCCTGGATGAACTGCATCAGGATCTGGATCACCACAGCACCGAGGTACTTCAGCAATTGAGTGACGAAGAGCAGCAGTTGCTGCATCAAGGGCTGATGCTCTATCTGCGCGGCCTGCGTCACCACCACCAGCAACAGGGGCTGACCATTCGGCCTCTGCAACGTGAAGACGAGGCGGCGATCGCCCAGGTGATCCGGGATGTCTCTGCCGAACATGGACTCACTGCCGCCAAGGGGTATGGCGTGGCCGATCCCGGGCTCGATCATCTCTATCCGCTGTACCAGGGAGCGGGGCGAGCCTATTGGGTGATCACAGATCCCCAGGGGAAAATCCTCGGCGGCGGCGGCATAGCACCATTGCAAGGCGCGAAGGAATCTGTTTGCGAATTGCAAAAGATGTACTTTTTGCCACAGCTGCGCGGCAAAGGACTCGGGCGTCGACTCGTCCGGCAAGCGCTCGCCTTCGCTCGGGAGTCCGGCTATCAGAGCTGCTATCTGGAAACCACGGCCGTACTCGACCGAGCGACCCATTTATACCATCAGCTCGGATTCACCCCCCTGGCCAATCCGTTGGGCACCACCGGACACTGTGGTTGTGAAATTCGGATGAGCCTGGATCTGGGCGCGGCGGCCCAATCGGTGTCCGGCTCCCAGTCAGTCGAATCGACAAACGGCACTTCATGCGCATGCCGCCGCTAGCGGTCCCCGGCAGTTAACTTATCCGGTTGGCATCAGCCTGGTGCCAACGGTTAATCCCGGTAATCGCATGGGGGATCATCCTCATCACCGTCAAAGGCCAGCAGACTGGCAAGATGCGTCATCCCCATCACCACCCCCATCAACATCAATACCGGTAGAATGCCGCCGACTCGGAACACCAGCATCAAGGCCGCTAGCGCAACAATCAGCACATAGGCAACCAGAGTTCTTCGTTGTCGTTTGTTCAACATCAGTGCCATGCCTCCATGATCGGGATCCTCGCAACAGCCAGAGTGCCAAGCCGGATGATTCATTCGGCTTCAGAGCCGCAGAATATGGGACTCGTCATCACACTCGCTTGATTTTTTATGCCAACAGGACTCGAACCATGACGGAAACGAACAACAATCCCAACGGAAGGAAAATACAGACAGCGGCAAGCGGAAAAAACTGGTCATCCGCGGTTCACAACGATTGAGCCGAGCCAGTCGATCGCTTAGACTTTGCCCAGATTTGTAACCGGGATCACATGATGGAACTGTTAACGCTCATCGTAGACTTTATCCTGCACGTCGATATTCACCTGCAGGCCCTGATGAATGACTATGGCCTTTGGGTCTATGCCATTTTGTTCCTGATCATCTTTTGTGAAACCGGTTTGGTGGTAACTCCTTTCCTACCGGGTGACTCCCTGCTGTTTGCCGCCGGCGCACTGACCGTTGGCACCGCTCTGGATGTCAACTTGCTGGCAAGCTCGTTGATCCTGGCCGCAGTCCTCGGCAACCTGACCAACTACACCATTGGCCATTTCTTTGGTGAGCGACTGTTTCAAAATCCGAAATCCCGGATTTTCCGCCGCGATCACCTCGACAAGACCCAGGATTTCTTTGCCAAGCATGGCGGCAAGACCATCATCATGACGCGCTTTCTGCCAATCGTGCGTACCTTTGCACCATTCGTCGCCGGCATGGGAGCCATGACTTACCAGCGCTTCCTGGCCTTCAACTTCATTGGAGGTCTGCTGTGGGTCGCCTCTTTCGTCTATGCCGGCCATTTCTTCGGTAATTTGCCAGCCATCCGTCAAAACTTCACTCTGCTGATCGTCGGCATCATCATCATCTCTGTGTTACCCATCGTCATCGGCGGTGTCCGCCAGCGCCTCAAGCGCGCCGCGGTATAAGCCCATCGGCATGAATAACAAGGGCGGCCCAATGGCCGCCCTTGTTTTAGGTTTACTACATCACGAAACTAACATTCGCGTCGGAATCACTCTTCGAAAAAAGTGCCCCAGCCGTCATAGTCGACGCCATATTTCTCACACAACGGCAACAGGCTTTCGACTTCTGCCATGATGCGTTCGGCATTCAAGGTGCCATCCTTGCTCGCATCAAAACAGAAGATCAGCGACCCATCTTCTAACTCCAGCTCTTCGGCATCCGTCACTTCGAAACCAACCTTGAAGAGATCAACCGCCAGCTTTTCCAGACGATCAAAGTTTTGGCAGGCAAAGTGGTGTTCAATCGTGTATTCAGACTCAGGATTGCTGCCATCTTCCAGCAGCTCACTGATGATGGCATCCGTCTCTTCGCGCCATTCATTAATCGTGGTCATGTCGCCTCCTCGGCGTCGTGGTTACAGCCCCGCCAACTTCTCGTCAGGCAGGTCCAATTCGTCATTGTGGTTGATACCAACACCGCGCTGCAGAACCGTCTCGGCAATGGCCTTGGCATCTGCCAGTGAGTGCATCACATAAGTTCCACACTGGTACTCATTAAGCTCCGGAATGTCATTCTGGCTCATCACCCCCAGCACGTCCTGCATCGCCGCCGTCCAGGCGGCGGCAACCCGCGCCTCACTCGGCGCACCGATCAGGCTCATATAAAAACCGGTACGGCAACCCATCGGCGAGATATCGATGATCTCGACGCCATTGCCGTTGAGATGGTCACGCATAAAGCCGGCAAACAGGTGCTCGAGCGTATGGATCCCCTTCTCGGAGAGGATCTCTTGATTCGGGCGACAGAAGCGCAGATCGAAGACAGTGATGGTATCTTTACCCGGCGTCTGCATGGTCTTGGCCACCCGCACGGCGGGAGCCTGCATCCGCGTATGATCGACTTTAAAACTATCTAACAGAGGCATGACTAAATTCCTGCTGGATGGTGAAAATTACAAACCACATTGGCGATACTGCGCCGCGTAACGGTTGGAACGACTCTCAACCTTACGCGCCGTATTCATCAACCAGGCTTTGCTCTTGTAGGAGCCGCGGCGATATCCGCCCCAACCCTCATGATAATTGAGATATTGACGATAGGCATCCCACTTGGAGACCCCATTGATCTTCTGTGCCTTCCAGGTGTACCAGCCCATGAAATCGATGGCATCGGCAAAGTCATCCCGGTCGGCCCAACTATTGCCGGTCTCGCGCTGGTAATCCGCCCAGGTTTCATCTTTGACCTGGGCAAACCCATACGCCGAGCTGGCACGCCCCAGCGGAATAAACAGGAAGTAACGCATTGGCGGCTGTGCGTCGTACTTGAAACTCGACTCCTGATACATCATCGCCATCGGCACCTGAACCGGAGTACCCCATTTCTCATTCATCTCCTGAGCAGCCTCATACCAATCACTCTTTTCACGGAAGATGGCACAGAGGTCTTCGGGATTACTCGGTCGCGAAGTACTGGTACTACAGGCGGTAGCCAACAACAAGATCGCCAGGACAAACAGATAACGCAAACCAGATTTCCTTCCTTCGGGGTCAAACAGAGGAGGCTGGCACGCCAGCCTCACAAGATTAGATGGCCTCTTCGTTCTCTTCACCGGTACGGATGCGGATCACGCGCTCCACCGGGGTTACGAAAATCTTGCCGTCGCCAATCTTGCCGGTATGTGCACTCTTGGTGATCGCTTCGATGCAGCGCTCGACGTCATCATCCTGAACAACCAGATCCAGTTTCACCTTCGGCAGAAAGTCGACGACATACTCGGCACCGCGATAGAGCTCCGTATGCCCCTTCTGGCGGCCAAAACCTTTGACCTCAGATACCGTCATGCCACTAATTCCGATATCACCCAATGCTTCACGGACATCATCGAGCTTAAACGGTTTGATAATGGCTTCAATCTTCTTCATGGGGACTCCTGTAAAGACAATGGCACGACAGCTGAGCCCCGAACAATCACTCAGGGAGCACAGATGGGCAATAGAAACGACAACAGGAATCATAAAGAAAAGTGCTTTGGCACACCAGCAGAGCTCAAGGGCAAATACTCGAACCGTGGGGGAACACACATGCATTCGCCGATGCATAGCGCCCCCGCCCGTGAATAGACAACAGCACCGACTCGTTGCTCCACTTCGGCCTCATATTACTTTTGTTGCAATTGCCAACGCGCCACCTGCGCATAGGGGGTGATGATGCCCGTCAGCACCAGAGGGTGCCACTGCTGGTCGCCGCCCAGCCAAAGCGTTTGTACCTCAACCCGTTTATACGCCGGCAAATTGCCCAAGCTAGCCAGCGGTGGGCCATCCTGGCTGCGCCAGCTCAACTGCAAACGACCTCCGGAGTGCCAACCGGCAAGATGCTCACCGCCCCGATCGCTGTCAATATCCTGATAGGCAAACAGACCCGGCTGACGGTACACGGTTTGAAAACCACGCAACTCTTCGAGCTTGCCTTGGGCCAACTGCATGGCTCCCGAGTGCTGCTGACTCGAGCGCAGTGATCGCAATAGTTGCATCTGAAGCCCCATCAAACTGGCCGCCCCCGTCAGCATGATCGCCATAGCCACCAAAACCTCAATCAGCGTCGATCCTCGCTCATGCCTCATCTGTCACCTCGGTTGTCCATCGTTGAACTAAAAGTGCATCACCAGTCCCGCCAGCTAGCCGCAACTCGAACCAGACGCCAGAACGAGGAGGATGTCGTAATCTGGCTCTGCACCTCCGTCGATGGCACCACGCGAGCAACGATATTGGCCTCACTGAGACTGTGCTGACTGATCAGGGCACCAACCACCTGCGCATCGTCGGCAATCTGCACCGATGCCATTGCCCCCTCCTCCGTTGTCGAGCTGTAAAGCACAACGACGCCATGAATGGTTTGATTCGATGAGAGAAACAGGCCGCCATCACGGATGAGCAGGATCACTGGCCCCTCCGACGAGCCGATGGAGGCGGACGGTTCACAGCTACCCAGAATCAGAATCAGGCCGCTCGAATTTTCATCGAGAGCTGAGCAGTCTTGCTTTTGCAGACTTGCCTGTTCCTCCAGCCAGCGGATCCGTGCACCGGCCTCTTCTTGTTCGTCAAAGAGCTGATCCAGCTCCTGTTGAATAGTTACCAGGGTCGGCGGCGAAGAGAACGCAGACCCCATCGTCGAGTCATGGGTGGCAATGAGCTGACCCAGCTGGGCTGGGGTCAGATTGGGGCTCAGGACCGGGAGTGATGGCCAGTTGGTCATCACGGGCAACCAACTCACCTGCTGCTGAATACTCGCCTGGCTCTGCCCGCTGGCGTCTCGTCCCTGTGCAACCAGCGTCAGGATCGGCGCTACAGTAGACTGCGCGATTTCACGTCGCCAAGTGACCCCATCCTCCAAGCGAGTTCCGGCCACAGGCGCGCTATGGCTGCGCGCCAGTGTTGCCATCGCTACACCTAACCGCGATTCGGCATCAAGTTCCGCCTGGCGAAATGCCGCTTCACCTTGGCCGTTCTGCAGTTCACTTTGCAGCAGATCCCGGGTCAATAAAGCGACAGTAGCCAGGATCAGTAGCAGCATCACCACTACCCCCAGAGTGGCAAATCCACCCTGTTTACCTGTTGCGAAGCAGCAGACGCCTCTCATCGCTCACCTCCAAAGCCGAAGAGTGAGGATCCTGCGCCACGACACGCATCGAGAGTATGTTGTGACTCGGCGCAACAGCCGTCAGATCAAATGCTGTGATGCGGTACTGGCCATCCGTCATATCCTGCCACCCCGCCTCCTGACAGGCAGCAGCAGGAGTTACCGGGCGCTGTAGCCAACTCTTGACCTCCAGGCGCTGTCGCCCCGCGTGGAATCGATAGCCTCGTAACTCCTGATCTCCGGCCCAATTCCCGTCACTATTGAGATCAATCGCCACCAGAACACAGTGCGTTGACCAATATAGACCGGGCCAGGCCGTTGGCCCCACGGCAACCCCGGTCGCCAGGTAACCAGCGCGCCGCATGTCACGCTCAATGACATCGATCAGCATGTGCACACCTTGCTGAAAACGGATTTGCTCAATGAGCTGTTCATCGAGCCTAAGTTGCGCCGCATACAAGCTACTGATACACAACACAATGCCGAGCCCGGAAACCATGGCAACCATCAGCTCGACCAGAGAAAAACCAGCCGTCGGCGATTTCAACATGGTGCGACTCCTGCCATCCCGCTGGCATCCGGCGAGCAGATCCGAAGCCGCCCATAGCCGCTGCTGCGAACCATCAACTGCTGAGACCCGGAACGGAAGAGAACATGGCCCGCGGACAAGCCGCCTCGTTGACGCTGGAAGCCAAGTTCCCGGCCACTGTAGGTCACGTCGGCCAGCGATACTAACGGCAACTCGCGCCGGCTCAGACCCCGCACCCGCCCATCTGCGGCGATATCGCACAATGCATCGCACCCCGAGCAGTCAACATCGCTGCGATCCGTGATCCGGTAACACCATTGCTCATCACCAAAAAAGTAGATGTTGAGTGCATCCGATCCCAAACGACGCGCCTCGCCCCGAGTCTGCTGAATATCACTATAGAGCCGACTGGCCGCCTCACTGAGTTGCGCAGCTTGCCGTTGCTGTTGAAAACCTGGGAGTGCCACCGACAACAGGATGACCATGACAGCCAAGGCTGTCAGCAACTCCAACAGGGTGAAACCAGCGAATCGATACATCACTATGCCTCCGGACTCTTGGCCCTCAGGTGTCAAGGAGTCATAGAGATAGAAAGCAAAGGAGGGGTTGGCAATGGCCATATCTAGCAGAGGAACTAGCTTGTTCGAGGTGATGATCACCCTGGTGATCGTCGGGATCCTGGCAACTGTCGGCTATCCCAGTTTCAGCCAGTATCTGCGCACTAGCCGACGAGCCCAGGCACAAACCGATCTACTGGTTCTGCAGTTACGACTGGAGGAGTACCGCCTCAACCACAGCGGACAGAGTCCGACACTCGCACTCTTAAGCGCCGATCTCAGCACCCACTATGACTATCAGCTACAAGTTTCTTCGCAATACTACAAATTCACCGCCACGGCGCGACCACAGAGCAGCCAGCAACAGGACATAGGTTGCACCACGTTGATGCTGGATCAAACACGGCAACGCAATCCGGCAACCTGCTGGTAACATCACGTAACCATTTGATAAAAAAGAGAACAGACCAGAATGAATAATCGAAGTATTTGCCACTCGGAGGGCTGGAATCACATAAAAATGTGACTATTTACCCGCAGCATACTCCCTATACTCCGTATGATAGAGTCATAAGTAGCATTTCTGATATAAGTGATAGCGCATTGGATAACGCGATGGGGAGCAGTAAGGAATGAACCAGAAATCACAGCAAACTGGACACGAACGCGAGTTTTCTCGGCAACAAAACCTGATATCGACGACCGATAGTCAGAGTCGCATTCTCTACGCCAACGAACATTTCTGTCAGATTGCCGGTTACACGGCCGAGCAATTGGAAGGCGAATATCACAACATGGTTCGTCACCCGGATATGCCAAAGGCTGCTTTTGCCGATATGTGGTTGCACCTTAAAGCCAAGAAGAGCTGGATGGGTTTGGTTAAAAATCGCTCCAGCAATGGCGACCACTATTGGGTGAATGCCTATGTCACCCCGATACTCGACACTAAGGGTAATCTGCTCGAGTACCAATCCGTACGAACGGCTCCAGAGCGCGAGGATATCTCCCGCGCCGAGCGCTTTTACCGCACCCTGAACCAAGGCCGGTTACCGAGCGCCCTACGCCACCGTTGGCCCGGAGTCGGCAACCAAAGCAAGTTGCTACAGCTCTTGATCCTGGGATTACTCGTGGCCACCTTCTTCTTCCCCTCCCCCCTGCTGGCGGCAGCGGTTGGCGTTAGCTTGCTCGGACAATGGATGCACACCTCGTGGTGGAGCCGCCGCTTACGGCAACTAAATACCGAGGCTCGCAAGCAGATGCTCAGCGATGTGACTTGCGTGCTCTATACCGGACGAAATGATGAACTCGCCGGCATCGAGTTAATGCTGCGCATGCGACAAGCCGAACTACGAGCCATCGTCGGTCGCGCTGGCGACACCAGCAACATGATTCTACAAACCGCCGAGTCGGATATCGCCAACATTCAGTCGATCACCCAAAACCTGGAGCAACAGCAAGCGGAGACTGAGCAGTTGGCGACCGCCATCGACGAGATGAACATCTCCATCCACGAGGTCGCCGAAAATGCGGCATCGACCTCAGAGTTAGTCGCAGCCGCCATGGACAACGCCAACAGCGGACGCCAGAGCGTCGATCAGACCATCAACGCCGTCAATAATCTGCACAATGAGCTGACCGAAACCACCCGCATCATCGGTGAGTTGGCGGCCAGCAGCCAGCAGATCGAACAGATCCTGGATGTGATTAGCTCGATTGCCGATCAGACCAACCTGCTGGCACTCAACGCCGCCATCGAGGCTGCCCGAGCCGGTGACCACGGTCGCGGATTTGCCGTTGTTGCCGATGAGATCCGCTCACTGGCTCTGAAGACGCGGAGCTCGACTGCCGAAATTCAACAGATGATTCACGGGCTTCAGTCCACAGCCGACAATGCATCCCGAACCATGGAGTCAGGTCGCGTAGGTTCCATCACCTGTCGAGAACGCGCCGCTCAAACCGGCGAGCAGCTGCATCGCATGCAGCAGATGCTGGAACGGGTCACAGACGCCAGTCACCAGATCGCCGTTGCCGTTGAAGAGCAGGCCTGTGTCACTGACGAGGTAAACCGCAATATCCATAACATCAAACAGTTTGCCGAGATCAATACCGATAAGAGCCATAGCGCGGTCGATCGTATCGGACTGCTGGTTGAGCGACTGCAGCAGCTTGGTCGATTAATCCAGCAATTCCAGCGCTAAAGGGTAGCGTTCCATTATGGCATGGCCTTTGCTTTGAATGAGTCTAGTCCTCGCAACGTCAAAGGCCATACCCATGAAATATTGGAATACACACTTCAGCCAATTTCAGGCATTCAACTGGCTAATGGCTTGGCTTCTCTTGTGTAGCAGTGCCATTTTGCTCTTCCCCGCCGAGAAACTTGGTCCCGCAGCAGCCACATGGTTACATGCCTGCAGCCTCTATCTTTGGCTCGGTATCCTGGTGGCCGGCTCCTACTTCCTGAGCCAGTTAATATTGATAGTGATCGATCTGACGCGAGCACTCTATCTTGAACATCAACAGCGGGGAAAGTTGGAGCAGATGATCCGCTGCCTGGATTTCAGTGAGCGAGCCGTGCTACGGGAGTTTGTGTTACAGCGTAAAAGCGTCATCAAATTGCCAGTGACTGAGCCCGCCGTCAAAAATTTGTTGGAGGCCGGTGTCCTGACGTATGCCTATGGGCAACCGTTCTCGGAAGACGACATCATGATCAAGGCCTTGATGATTGCTCTGCCCGCTCGACCACTGATCACCTACAAGGCATTAGGCTTGAGCAAAGGGAAGATGAGTGAGGAGCAAATTGGTCAGATCATCAGCGCCAGACCAAAATTTGCTGGCAAGGGAGCCAGTCGATGAGCCGCACATGGATAAAATGACAAAGGCCGGGATTTCCCGGCCTTTCTTGTTTATGCAGTCCGATCTTTCAGATAACCCATGTAGTCGGGAATATCGACCGAAATCTTCTGATTCATATGAGGGCAATCCATCAGGAAATCGGCCGTTGCCTCGTTGGTTGCCATCGGAATATTCCACACGGCAGCCAAGCGTAGCAGTGCTTTCACATCCGGATCATGAGGCACGGCGTTGAGGGGGTCCCAAAAGAAAATCAGCACATCAATTTTCCCCTCGGCAATCATAGCCCCCAACTGCTGATCCCCTCCCATGGGACCGGAAAACAGGCAGGTGATCGGCAACCCAGCTTCTCGGCTCAAAATTGTACCCGTGGTTCCCGTGGCGTAGAGATGATGTAGCTTCAACTGTTCAGCCCGGATCTTGACCCAACGGACGAGGTCCATCTTCTTGTTGTCATGGGCGACTAAAGCGACACGCTTATGTGCAGCCATCTCACGACTCACCGTTGCTTGCATGAAAAACTCCTTATGAAAACGTTCACATCTAGTTACCAGATCCCGGATACAAAACCAAGCTTTTACAATACATAAAGAAAAAGGGCGACCGAAGTCGCC
>JAYRLO010000267.1:0-4264 GCA_041905215.1 Aeromonadaceae bacterium | reverse complement strand
ACCGATATTGACGTGGCCCACTTCGGAGTTACCCATCTGACCGTCAGGCAAGCCTACATCCATGCCAGAAGCGGCGATCAGAGTATTGGCATAGTTGGCACACAAGGCGTCGAGATTCGGGGTCTTGGCCGCGGCAACGGCGTTGAATTCTTTCTTGGTGCTGTAGCCCCAACCATCCATGATGATCAGTGCCAGTGGCTTCTTGGCGGTAGACATTGAGGGAGTCCTCTTATGATATGACGGAGATGAAATCAATTCTGGGGTGCCATATTACAACATCTGCCGAAATAGTCATCTGATCACACATTGCCGGTCGTTGACTTGACTTGGCAGGGTGGGAGCTGACTCCCAGCTTTGCTTTGCGCAAGGCTGCTATTCTGACGCCCCCCATGTATACTGCCGGGGTTTTATTGTTAGCGACCGGATTAGACTCAAGATGCAAGAATATATCGATTTCCTTGGCCGCAACCCCATGCTCACTGCAGCTTGGTTCGGCTTGTTTGTTGCAATCATCTACACCTCGATTCGCTCCTTGCTCTCTCCTGTCAAGGTGATTGGCAATCGGGAAACCACGTTGCTGATCAACCGCGAAAGTGGTGTTGTGGTCGATGTGCGGACTCCTGATGAGTTCTCCAAGGGCCATATTGTTGACGCAGTTAACATTCCAGCGTCACAAATCACGGCAAACAATCTTTCCCAGATTGAAAAGCACAAAGACGCCCCCACTATTGTGGTGTGTGAAAGCGGCATGCGGGCACCCGCTGCGGCTAGCGCCCTGAGTAAAGCTGGATTTACCCGCGTGTTCGTGCTGCGTGGTGGCCTGGCCAGTTGGCGTGGCGAAAATCTGCCGGTAACCAAAAAACATTAATGATTAGAAAGCTCTGAGCCCAGGGCCTATTTTTCACAAGGATCAACGCAAATGGCTGAAGCAACCAATAACGAAGTCAAACAACCGGAATTCCACATCCAGCGCGTTTACATCAAGGATGTCTCCTTCGAAGCGCCGAATACGCCTGCTATCTTCCAAAAAGAGTGGCAGCCTGAAGTGAAGCTGGATATGGATACCAAGACGGTTGCTCTGGCCGAAGGTATTTATGAGGTTTGTCTGACTCTGACTGTTACCTGCTCGCTGGGTGATGAAGTCGCCTTCCTGTGCGAAGTGAAGCAGGCCGGTATCTTTACCGCTGCCAACCTGGATGCTCCTCAACTGGCTCACTGCTTGGGTTCCTACTGCCCGAACATCCTGTTCCCGTATGCCCGTGAAACCGTGGCAGGTCTGGTCAGCAAGGGCTCCTTCCCGCAACTGAACCTGGCTCCGGTCAACTTCGACGCCTTGTTTGCCGCTCACATGGCCAAGCTGGAAGCGGAACAAGAAACAGTGAGTCACTAAGCATATGGCACAGGATGTCGTTGTATCTGTCCTGGGGGCGGGGTCTTATGGCACCGCCCTTGCTATTTCTCTGGCGCGAAAAGGGATCCGGATCCTGTTGTGGGGCCATGAAGTTGATCATGTCGAGGCTCTGCAGAAGACGCGCTGCAATGATCTGTTTTTGCCTGATGTTCCCTTCCCTGACTCCCTCGAGGTGACCTCGGATCTGGCCTACGCCGTGCAGGCGAGCAAGACTCTGCTGGTGGTGGTGCCGAGCCATGTGTTTGGTGATGTTCTGCAACGAGCCAAACCCTATCTGGCGGCGGACACCCGGGTTGCCTGGGCGACCAAAGGGCTGGAGCCGGATAGCGGCCGCCTGCTGGGGGATGTGGCTCGGGAAGTCTTGGGCGATGGCGTGCCGCTGGCGGTCATCTCGGGGCCGACCTTTGCCCGTGAATTGGCTGCTGGTCTGCCGACCGCGATTGCTGTCGCTGCTACTGACGACGCCTTTGCCGATGAGCTGTCGACTCTGATGCACTGCGGTAAGTCGTTCCGCGTCTATACCAACCCGGACTTTATCGGTCTGCAACTGGGTGGGGCCGTGAAAAACGTCATCGCCATCGGAGCTGGTCTGTCCGATGGGCTGGGGTTCGGGGCCAATGCCCGGACGGCGCTGATTACTCGGGGTCTGGTTGAGTTGCAGCGTCTGGGGATTGCTCTGGGTGCCGATGCCAAGACCTTCATGGGAATGGCTGGGCTTGGCGATCTGGTGCTGACCTGCACCGATAACCAATCCCGCAATCGCCGTTTTGGCATGGCCTTGGGTGCTGGCAACAGTACCGAACAGGCCATGGCGGAGATTGGCCAGGTGGTTGAAGGGTATCGCAACACGCGCGAGGTTCATCTGCTGGCCGCGCGACTCGGGGTGGAGATGCCGATCTGCGAGCAGATCTACGCGATCCTCTACGAGGGCAAACCGCCGAAAGAGGCTGCGCTGGCGTTGCTCAGTCGCGACAAGAAGTTTGAATAAGCAAAAGCCCCGCATGCGGGGCTTTGTTTTAGGTGGGAGTCTGGACACTCAGTAGAAGGAGTGATCGCCACGTAGGTGGTCGGTCGCGTCGCGAACCCCTTTGATCTCGTTGGGGAATAATTCGAGGAACTGTTTCTCGATGCCCTCTTTGAGGGTGACATCCACCATGGAGCAGCCGTTGCAGCCGCCGCCAAATTGCAGGATCACGTAACCATCCTCGGTGATCTCGAGCAGTGTAACCTTGCCGCCGTGACCGGCCAGGGATGGGTTGACCTGAGTGTGGATGACATACTCGATGCGTTCGATCAGCGGAGCATCATCATCAACTTTACGCATCTTGGCATTGGGAGCCTTGAGGGTCAGCTGCGAGCCCATCTGATCCGATACGAAATCTATGGTGGCCTCCTCGAGGAACGGAGCACTCTGCGGATCAATTAAGGCCTCAAAGCCGGTGAATGGCAGGCTGATATCCTCAGGCTCGACGGCATCCGCCGGGCAATAGGAGACGCCGCACTCGGCATTGGGGGTTCCGGCGTTCATGACAAATACGCGAATATTGGTGCCATCCGGCTGCTTTTCCAGCAATTTGCAAAAGTGGGCCTGGGCGGCTTCGGAAATGCTGATCATGGCAATCCTCTAATCCTGACTAAATAGCTCGGAATTATCATACCCTGCTTAGGCGTGCTCGCCTAGTCTCTCGATGGGTGTCGGAGTGTACGACAGATGGCCCATACCTCGACGACCTCTACACCGGCCCGGTACAGCAGGTGTGTCAGCTGTTCTGCCGTGGCTCCGGTTGTGACGACATCATCGACGATCGCCACATGGCGGTAGTTGGATGGTGATATGGCAAACGCGGCCTGCAGATTCTTTTTTCGCTGCTGCTTATGCAGTCGGGCCTGGGGTGGCGTGGCTCGCGTGCGACGCAGACAGTGGCTATCGACCGGGATCTGCAGTGTATCTCCGATGATCCGCGCCAGCTCCTCGGCCTGGTTGTAACCTCGTCGCCACTGGCGCCACCAGTGCAGAGGAACCGGCAGCAATACTTCGGGGAGTTTGTCGCATGCCCCGTCTGGGGCTGAGCCACTTCCCGGTTCGCAAAACAGGCGACCCAACAGGGTGGCGCATTCAATTCTGCCTGCATATTTGAGCTGATGGATTAGCTGCAGATATGGGGTTTGGTAGTCAGCCACCACACTCAGTCGATCCCAACGTGGTGGGTGCTGGATGCAGGCACCACAGCTTCTTCCTGTCTCTGGTAGTGGGAAACCACACCGTGGACATGGGTGCACAATCCGCGGCAGTTCAGCATGGCATTGATCGCAGAGCAAGGGATGGTGCTGCACTGCCTGGTGGCAGAGCAGACAATCACCGAGCAGCGTCGGATGAGCTTGTATGCGTCGGAGCAGATCGTGGATCGATGGCATGTGGTGACCTCCACAGGGAGAACTCCTGGCCAGTTTAGGATAAAAAAAGGGCGCCCATCGGCGCCCTTGTTGAGATGACAGTCGAGCTTAGTAGTTGTAGGCCCGTTCGCCATGGGAGGTGAGATCCAGACCTTCGCGTTCTGCGTCGACCGGAACTCGCAGCCCCACCAGCTTGTCGATGATGAAGAAGGCGACGACAGAGACCACGCCGGACCAGACGATGGTGGTGATGACACCGATAGCCTGGATCTTGACCTGAGTCGGGATGGAGTAGCCGGCACTGACAGTGTTGGCCACATAATCCCACACCCCGGTGCCACCCAGATCCGGCGAGGCAAACACGCCGGTCAACAGGGCGCCGAGGATACCACCGACACCATGGACGCCGAACACATCCAGCGAGTCATCGACATTCAGCAGACGCTTGAGACCGTGGAC
>JAYRLO010000266.1:0-4279 GCA_041905215.1 Aeromonadaceae bacterium | reverse complement strand
CCGCGGCCCTCAGGTCATGAAAGGGTACTGGCAACGCCCTGAGGCAACGGCGGAAGTCATGAAGGATGGTTGGCTCAGCACCGGTGATGTTGTCGTCTGGCAAGAGCAGGGGTTTATTCGTATCGTCGATCGCAAGAAGGACATGATCCTGGTCTCGGGCTTTAACGTCTATCCCAACGAGATTGAGGATGTGGTGGCCATGCACCCCAAGGTACTCGAGGTCGCCGCTGTCGGTGTTCCCAGTGATGCAACCGGCGAGACGGTCAAGATTTTCGTGGTCAAGCGGGATGCCAGCCTTGAACAGGCGGCTTTAATCGCCCATTGCCGCAAACATTTGACTGCGTACAAGGTGCCGAAACTGATAGAATTCCGCAACGAATTGCCAAAATCGAACGTCGGCAAAATACTGCGTCGCCATCTGCGTGATGAAGGTAGAGCCAGGCCGGCTTCCTGAACGCGACAGCTGATTGTCGCGTCCTCTTGTTTCAGGGCACCAGATTGATCATGAATTACCAACTTATTACTCAGGGTGAGGATCTCGCGCAATTTTGTGCGGAACTCGGCCCTACGCCTCTGGCCATCGACACCGAATTTGTCCGTACCCGCACCTACTACCCGCAGTTGGGGCTGTTCCAGCTGTTTGATGGTGAACGCCTGGCGCTGATCGATCCGGTGGCCATCGCCGATCTCTCCTGTTTGTGGCAGGTTTTGCAGCAGCCGGGGCGCATCACGGTATTGCATGCCGCCAGTGAAGATCTGGAGCTGATCAATCATGAATCCGGGGCCATGCCAGCGCATACGCACGACACGCAACTGGCGGCGGCATTTACCGGTTCAGGCCTGTCGGTTGGTTTCAATGCCATGACCCAGGCGCTGCTGGAAATTACCCTCGACAAGGATCAGGCCAGAACCAACTGGCTGGCTCGTCCATTGACCGACAAGCAGTTGCACTATGCGGCGGCCGATGTCTTCTACCTTCTGCCTATCTATCACAAGCTGTTGGATAAGTTGCAACAGCAGGGGCGGATGGCCTGGTTTGAGGAGGAGTGTGCCGCCCTGGTTGCTCGCAAACGTCCCCAATCCTTGAGTGAGCAGGCGTACAAGGATATCGGCAACGCCTGGCAGCTGGGGCGTCAGGAGCTGGCGGTATTACAGCGTCTGGCCATGTGGCGCGAGGGGGAGGCCAAACGGCGCGATCTGGCATTGAATTTTGTCGTCAAGGAGCTGCATCTGTTCAAGTGTGCCGAGCGGATGCCCAAGAGCCTGCGCGATCTGGAACAGTTGGGGTTGCTGCAGCCGGAGATCCGGACCCACGGCAAGACCATTCTGCGATTGATCGAGGAGTCCTTGAGTGCCGATCCGGCGACCTGGCCGCCTCGTCTGCAGCGGCTGGTTGATTTCCCTCACTACAAGTCGGAGCTCAAGCGGTTGCGCGCCAAGGTGGAGGCGGTAGCGAATGCCCATGGTTTACCGGTCGAGCTGGTGGCGTCCAAGAAAACCATTCATCAGTATTTGAGCTGGTTGTGGAAGTGCGCCGATGAGCAGAAACAAGATGGTCAGACTCCTCGGCTGTTGACCGGTTGGCGCCATGAGCTGCTGGGTGATCTGAACCAGTAATGGTCTGGTTGGGTCACTCTTGATGCCGACAGACGGATAGGCTGATCGACAGATAAAGAAAAAGCGCGGAATTCCGCGCTTTTTTGTGTTCGAGCTCCGGGCGATGAGAGACGCCTTTAGCCGTTATTCTCATCATCGGACTTGTTCTCGCCACCGAGCATGATGTTGAGTTCGAGCACCGAGAGATCGTCTTTCTTGTCCAGCTGAACCGTCACCTGATCCGGGCTGATCGCCACATATTTACGGATCACATCCAGCAGATCCTGCTTGAGTTGCGGCAGGTAGTCAGGACCACCCCGGGTGCTGCGCTCATGGGCGACGATGATCTGCAACCGCTCCTTGGCAACGCGGGCTGTGTTCTCTTTGCGTGGACGCAGGAAAAAATCGAGTAGTGACATGGCTTAGCTCCCAAACAAGCGAGACAGGAAGCCTTTCTTCTCCTCGACCAGGAAGCGAAAATCACGCTTCTCACCGAGAAGACGGGCAACTGCGTCGTCATAGGCCTGACCTGCATCGGATTCAGCATCCAGAATGACAGGCTCACCCGCGTTAGAGGCACGCAGGACGGAAGGGGACTCCGGGATCACCCCGAGCAGTGGGATGGCGAGGATCTCCTGCACATCTTCAACGCTCAGCATGTCACCGCGGTTGACGCGATTCGGCGAGTAACGGGTCAACAGCAGATGCTCCTTGATGGGCTCCAGACCCATCTCAGCACGGCGCGACTTGGACGCCAAAATGCCGAGGATACGATCCGAGTCGCGTACCGAAGAGACTTCCGGGTTGGTGGTCACCACGGCTTCATCGGCAAAATAGAGTGCCATCAGTGCCCCGGTTTCGATGCCGGCCGGTGAGTCACACAGAATGTAGTCAAAACCCATTTCCGTGAGTTTGGCGATGACGCGCTCGACGCCTTCGCGATTGAGTGCATCCTTGTCGCGAGTCTGGGAGGCGGGGAGGATGTAGAGATTCTCGACCCGCTTGTCCTTGATCAGAGCTTGGTTCAGATTTGCTTCTTCATTGATAACATTGACGAAGTCGTATACGACACGGCGTTCGCACCCCATGATGAGGTCCAGATTCCGTAAGCCGACATCGAAGTCAATGACCACCGTCTTGTAGCCGCGCTGAGCCAATCCTGTGCTGATGGCTGCACTACTGGTGGTCTTACCAACGCCGCCTTTTCCTGAAGTTACGACGATAATACGAGCCATGGGTGCTTTCCTTTGTAAACCGTTAAGACTGCAATTTTTCGAAGATAAGCTTATCTTGCTCCAGGTGGATATGAACATTTTGGCCGTTCATCTCCTTCGGAAGCGCGTCACTAAGCTGGTAGGTGCCAGCGATGGATACCAGTTCCGGATCCAGCTCCTGACAATAAATGCGGGCCTGAGTATTGCCTCGCGCGCCGGCTAGGGCACGGCCTCGCAGTGAACCGTAAATATGAATACTGTCATCGGCAATCACTTCGGCTCCGTTGCCGACGGTACCAATGATGACGAGAGAGCCTCCCGCCGCATAAATCTGTTGGCCAGAGCGCACGTTACCATGATGAACCTTGGTTGGTGTGAGCATCGGCTCTTCTTTTTCTCGTTCCACGGGCTGAGGGGCTGGCTCTTGCGTCGGTACGACCGCTTTGCCGGCGATCATCACGGCCAGCCCGGCAGCCTTGGCCGCGACTTTGGTGGCATCATCTCGAGCCCCGGTGACACCCACCAGCACAAAATCTTCACGTTCAATGATGTCTTTAAGGGATTCAAAGTCCGGAGTTGATTCAAGGCGTTCGACATTGACGACGAGCGGGGCAAAATTGAAAAAGTGCGGGGCTTGCGCCACCTTAGCTTCCAATAACTCCTTGATCTGCTGTGGATCTGTATCTGTCAAATGCAAGACAGACAGGGTGAAGGTACTACCCTTGAGTTCAATGCCGGTATCGGCCATTTACACCACTCCGTTGACGAGGAAAACCCTTATAGTTATTGAGTTCCACATGTTATAGTCAGCCACCATTTCAGGCAATAAACCCCGTGAATTTTAACGCGATCCATGATCTGTGCCGTATATAAAAGTCTTAAAAAAGAAGCCACCTATCTCTATGTCGAGCGCCGTGATGAATTTTCCCGCGTTCCTGCGCCATTGCTGGAGATATTTGGCTGTCCGCAATTTGTGATGCTGCTGCCACTCAAGGCAGACAAGCAGCTGGCATTTGTCGACGTGGCTCAGTTGCGCCAAGCGCTGCAAGCACAGGGTTATTTGCTGCAGTTGCCACCTCCAGAAGAAAATCTGCTCAAACAGCATCGTCAACAGCAAGGGTTGGATCGCATCGGATGAAAAAACTACTAATTGTCTGGGCTCTGCTGTGGGCAGCCCCACTTCTGGCTTCGCCGACCGTGCCATTTGCCGAGTATGTCCTGGCACTGAAGCTGGAGGCGAAGGCTCAGGGGATTAGCGCATCCACCGTTGATGCTTCGTTTGCTAACGTCCAGTTTATCGAACGGGCGGTCAAGAATGATCGCAACCAACCCGAATTCAAACTGACGCTCGACAGCTATCTGCCGCGAGCCGTGCCGGATTGGAAGGTGCGTCAGGCCCAGCAGTTGTATCGCAAACATTACGCCTTGCTGCAGCGCATCGGTGCCGAGTATGGTGTACCGCCTCGCTA
>JAYRLO010000265.1:0-4305 GCA_041905215.1 Aeromonadaceae bacterium | reverse complement strand
CGAGCCAGCATGAAGTCGATCACCTCATCGGTGACCTTGCCATTGGTCAGCTTGCTGCCATACAACTCGGTTGCCTTGGCAACCAGGTCAGCCAAATCGAGCTGCAGCTTCTTCTCGACGATGATGCGCAGCGCACCGATGGCGGCACGGCGCAAGGCGAACGGATCCTTGTCACCCTTGGGAGCCTGACCGATGCCGAAGATACCGACCAGGGAGTCGAGCTTATCGGCAATCGCAACGGCGCTGGCGACCAGACCCGTGGGCAGGGCATCGCCGGAGAAGCGTGGCATGTACTGCTCGTTCAGGGCGACAGCGACGTCTTCGGCTTCGCCGTCGTGACGGGCGTAGTGCATCCCCATCACCCCCTGGGTATCCGTGAACTCCATGACCATGTTGGTCATCAGGTCACACTTGGAGAGCAAACCGGCACGAGTGGCGTGTTCGACGTCGGCACCGATGCGTGGTGCAATGAAGGCGGCCAGTTCGGCGATACGAACGGATTTGTCCTTCAATGTTCCTAACTGTTGTTGGAACAGTACGGTCTCCAGACTCTCAAGACGGGCGGCCAGCGGCTGCTTCTTGTCGGTCTTGAAGAAGAACTCGGCATCGGAGAGGCGAGGACGCACCACCCGCTCGTTACCAGAAATGATCTGGCTCGGGTCTTTGGAATCGATGTTGCTGACGAAGATGAAATTAGGCATCAGCTTGCCGGCTTTGTCATAGACCGGGAAGTACTTCTGGTCACCCTTCATGGTGTAAACCAGCGCCTCGGCCGGAACGGCCAGGAACTTCTCCTCGAACGAGGCGGTCAGGATCACCGGCCACTCAACCAGCGAGGTAACTTCTTCGAGCAGTGACTCCTCGATATCGGCGATGCCGCCCAACGCTTCGGCGGCCTTCTCGGCGCCAGCCTTAATAAAGGCTTTGCGGCGTTCGAAGTCGGCAATCACCATGCCGCGCTCTTCGAGTAGCCCCGGATATTGATCGGCGTGTTCGATCTCGAACTCGGCTTCACCCATGAAACGGTGGCCGCGGATGACACGGGCTGATTGCAGCCCTAACACGTCACCGGCAACCAGTTCGCCGCCAAACAGCAGACAGAGGGTATGCACCGGACGCACGAATTGCGTGCGCGAGGCGCCCCAACGCATCAGCTTGGGGATTGGCAGCGCAGCGAGGGCTGCGGCTGTCATCGGGGCGATCAGGTTCTTGGTCGGTTGCCCGGCAATGGTGGCGTGGAAGACCAACCACTCACCCTTGTCGGTTACCAGGCGCTTGGCCTGTTCGACCTCGATGCCATTGGAGCGGGCCCAGCCGACCGCTGCCGGTGTTGGCTTGCCATCAACAAAAGCAGCATTGACGGCTGGACCACGTTTTTCGACCTGCTTATCGAGTTGGGTTGCGGCCAGTTTGTGCACCTTGAGTGCCAGACGGCGTGGCGCGGCGAACCACTCGACTCGCTCGAAGGCCAGTTCGGCCTTGGTCAATTCTTGTGTGAAATTCTCGGCGAAAGCTTCGGCCAGTTTGCGCAGGGCTTTTGGCGGCAGCTCTTCGGTGCCGAGTTCGATCAACAGATTCTCAGTTACCATGCTCACACCTTATCCTTACACATCGGGAATCCCAGCGTCTCGCGGGCTGCGTAATACGCTTCTGCTACGGCCTTGGAGAGCGTGCGGATCCGCAAGATGTAGCGTTGGCGTTCGGTCACGGAGATGGCGTGGCGAGCATCCAGCAGGTTGAATGCATGAGCGGCCTTCAGGATGCGCTCATAAGCTGGCAGTGGCAGCGGAGCTTCCAGGTTCAACAGGTGCTGACACTCTTTTTCACACTGATCGAACATCTGGAACAGGAACGGAACGTCCGCATGTTCGAAGTTGTAGGTGGACTGTTCGACTTCATTCTGGTGGAACACGTCACCATAGGTGATCTTGCCCAGCGGGCCATCGGCCCAGACCAGGTCATAGATGCTGTTGACGCCCTGGATATACATCGCCAGACGTTCCAGACCATAGGTGATTTCACCGGTCACCGGCGCACACTCCAGGCCACCCACTTGCTGGAAGTAGGTAAATTGGGTGACTTCCATGCCGTTCAGCCAGATTTCCCAGCCTAGGCCCCAGGCACCCAGCGTCGGGTTTTCCCAGTTGTCTTCGACGAAGCGGATGTCATGCACCAGCGGATCGAAACCCAACTCGCGCAGCGAACCAAGATAGAGCTCCTGGATGTTCGCCGGGGAGGGCTTGAGAATGACCTGGAACTGGTAGTAGTGCTGCAGACGGTTCGGGTTCTCCCCGTAGCGTCCGTCGGTGGGACGGCGGGATGGTTGCACATAGGCGCAGTTCATCGGCTCAGGGCCAATGGCCCGTAAAAACGTCATCGGATGTGATGTACCGGCCCCCACCTCCATATCGAGGGGTTGCACGATAACGCAACCTTGCCTGGCCCAATAGTCTTGGAGGGTCAGGATCAGTCCCTGAAAGGTCTTGATATCGAATTTCTGTGACATTAGATAGAAACCTAATTAAATCAGCAATTTAAGCTGGGTAACGGTCCATGTTTCTTACCATACCAAACGGAAACATGCACTACTAAAAATCGAGGGGTGACAGTTTAACGCATCGAGACTGGATTGTCGCCATTCTGGCAAGCCTGCTCTTGTATGCCGCCGGTGGTGATGGATTTGGTGCAGAAGTCGATTTTTTACCCGCCAGATGAAGGTGTTAGCTGGATGGCTTTACTTGCCTCCGGCTATGACCCATGTTCTGATCGGTGAATCGACGTGCGAGTTTGGGGCTGATTGGCGCAATTGGCTGGGTACCAGTGACAGAAGGAGTTGAGCATGCAAGGTCGTTGTCCCTGGGTAACCCAGGATGCGGAGTATATTGCCTACCATGACCAGCAGTGGGGGCATCCGGTGAACGACTGCCTCGAGTTGTTTGAGAAGCTCTGTCTGGATGGTCAGCAGGCCGGGTTGTCGTGGATCACGATCCTGAAGCGAACGGCCAGCTATCGCCGCGCCTTTGCCAATTTTGATCCTGTGCTCATCGCCGCATTTACCGAGGCCGATGTCGAGCGGCTGTTACAAGATAGCGGCATCATCCGCAATCGGCTCAAGGTGCAATCCATCATCAAGAATGCACGGGCTTATCTGGCGTTGCAGCAGAGCGGCATCGACTTTGCCGAGTTCCTCTGGAGCTTTGTCGGCGGCAAGACACGCATCAACCACTGGTCGAGCATGAAAGAGGCGCCGACTTCGACGCCGGAGTCGGATGCCATGTCCAAGGCGCTGAAGAGGGCCGGTTTTAGCTTTGTCGGTAGTACGATTTGCTACGCCTTCATGCAGGCGGTTGGCATGGTCAACGACCATGAAGTAGGTTGCCCGTGTCATGCCAAGTGCGTGGCGCTGGCTGTGGAGCGAGGAAGAGCATGAGTCATCACTTACCAACATCGGTTGTTTTTGCCCTGCGGCTGGATGGGCACGGGGGAGCCGAGTCTCTAGTTCCTGGCAGCGAATTACCGGCCGATGATGTCTGGATGCATCTGGATTACTCGTCGCCCCATGCCTATGAATGGATCAAGACATCCCCCTTGTTGCCCGATGGCGTGCGGGATTCGTTGCAGGGGGACAGTAGCCGCCCCAAGTTGGTCAAGGCCAATGGCGGCATGCTGCTGACCCTGCGCTGCATCAATGCCACCGAAGGGCAGCGGCCCGATCAGATGGTGGCGCTGCGCTTCTACATCAGCGAACGCATCATTGTCTCGACGCGACGTCGTCGAGTGCCTGCCGTCGAAGAGATCATGCAGGATTTGGCGAAAAAGATGGGGCCGCTGAATACGGCGGACTGGCTGGTTGATCTCTGCGAACACATCACCGAACAGGCCGGTGATTTCATCGATGAGTTGCAGGAAAAGATCGCCGTGCTCGAGGAGCATCTGCTCAGCGAGCGGAGTATGGACCGCGTCGATCTGGCGGATATTCGCCGCCAGCTGATCGTCTCGCGTCGTTATCTGGCGCCGCAACGGGATCTGTTCAGTCGTCTGGCAAACGAAAAGGTTGGCTGGCTGGAGCTGGACGATCTGCGGCGTCTGCAGGAGATTGCCGATCGGCTGGGGCGCTGGTTGGAGGATCTCGATTCGAGCATAGCGCGCACCTCCTTGTTGGCCGATGAGATGAATGCCCGTCTGACGGAAGCCATGACGCGTCGCACCTACATCATGTCGATCATGGCCATGGTGTTCTTACCGGCGACATTTTTGACCGGTTTGTTCGGTGTCAATCTGGGTGGGATCCCGGGGGGGCAGTCC
>JAYRLO010000264.1:0-4313 GCA_041905215.1 Aeromonadaceae bacterium | reverse complement strand
GTACTCGAGTGCTACCACCACACGCCAAGACGGAGATGACCTTCCGTATTCCGTTCATGGCGTTCAGCCGCACCGGCTCCGGCCCACTGCAACAGCAGTATTCCCAGGTGCGCCAACTGTTCCAAGCCGGACAGGTCACCCGAACCCTGCTCGGCGACAGTCAGGCCACGATCGCCATGCCGCAACCGCTGTTGCACCCATTGCTCGGCAAGGACCCGGATTTCGACCTGGCCAGCTACCAGCAGGCCATCCGGGCAACATTCCGCGCCGATACCCTGCCCCACTAGGAAACCGCCGAATCAAATCAGGCTCACCCGCTCGACCAGCATCTCAGGCTGGTCGAGTAGTCGCTCCTCCAACTGGTGCTTTGCACTATTTTGGCGCTCTTTTTTAGTGCCACCCCCCCTGCCGCTTGCTACCATCCAATCCAAGGGGCATGACATGCATAATCCTTTTTGATCATAGGGTTATGTTCAAATAATCCAATATTCCAAAAATTGGTACGTTTTGTGTATATGCCTCGCCACGCACCAGAATTACACCCCTTGTTGGTGTGAGTGCGCAAAAAATGGGCTAGCCTCGCAGCAGCCCGCAAAACGATGGGACAGATCGGTGCATCAATCTGTCACTCGATGTTCCTCTGGAGGTCAGTAGTGGTCGATGTCAACAACGCGGTAGCCGCCCTGGCTACCAGTTCAGATACCCTGTTTATTTTGCTCGGCGCCATCATGGTGCTGGCCATGCATGCCGGTTTTGCGTTCCTCGAGCTGGGAACCGTGCGCGGCAAGAACCAGGTCAACGCCCTGGTCAAGATCATCACCGACTTTGCGGTGTCAACGCTGGCCTACTTCTTCTTTGGCTACTTCATTGCCTATGGCCAAAGCTTCTTGGGCAGCGCCCATACCCTGGTCAGCAACCATGGTTTCGATTTGACCAAGTTTTTCTTCCTGCTGACGTTCGCCGCCGCAATTCCGGCCATCGTCAGCGGTGGCATCGCGGAGCGAGCCCGCTTCTATCCGCTGCTGATCTGCTCGTTCCTGATTGTCGGTCTGGTCTACCCGCTGTTCGAAGGCATCGCCTGGAATGGCCGTTTTGGTGTGCAGGAGTGGTTGCAGGCAACCTTCGGTGCCCCATTCCATGACTTCGCAGGCTCTGTGGTGGTTCATGCAGTCGGCGGCTGGATCGGCCTAGTCGCCTTGACCCTGCTCGGCACTCGTCGCGGCCGCGTCCGCAACGGCCAGACAGTCGGCTTCGCCCCCTCCAACATTCCGATGCTGGCGCTCGGGGCCTGGATCCTGATCGTCGGCTGGTTTGGCTTCAACGTGATGTCTGCCCAGAAGCTCACCGCCATCAGCGGCCTGGTTGCCGTCAACTCCTTGATGGCCATGGTCGGTGGCACCCTGGTCGCCCTTTGGCTCGGCAAGAATGACCCCGGCTTCATCCACAACGGTCCACTGGCTGGTCTGGTTGCCGTCTGCGCCGGCTCCGATCTGATGCATCCGGTCGGTGCCCTGATCGTCGGTGGCGTCGCCGGAGCCATCTTCATACTGGTCTTCACCTGGTTACAGCGCCGTCCCAAATTCGACGACGTGCTCGGTGTCTGGCCACTGCACGGCCTCTGCGGCGCCTGGGGTGGCATAGCCGCCGGGATCTTCGGTAGCGAGGCCCTGGGCGGCATGGGTGGCGTCAGCTTCGCCAGTCAGTTGCTCGGAACCCTGCTCGGCGTAGTCATTGCGGTAGTCGGTGCCCTGCTGATCTATGGTGTCGTGCGCCAAGTCGTTGGTCTGCGACTCACGCAGGAAGAGGAACATAACGGCGCGGACCTGGCGATCCACAAGATCAGTGCCACCGCCCACGAGGTGCAGATTTAAGCCCCGCCAATCCCACCAACAAAAACGGCTCCATTACGGAGCCGTTTTTCGTTACCGATCGGTAGATTAGAACCGATAGAGCAAACCGGTGCTGATGCTGCTCAGGTCGGTATCGAAGAAGTCGACATTCGCATCCGACTTGCCGTAACTGGCAGAAACCAGACCACTAAGCTTTTCAACGCCCATCAACTGATGCCACATGAAGGTGGCATTGAGCCCCCACTCATTCGCATCGACGGTCTGACCAAACACCGGATTGACACCATCATATTCGACCCGGTTCATCAGCATGTTGGTTATCAGACTGAACTTGCGCGTCAACAATGAGTAGGTCAATTGACCACCGAAACGGTTAAAGCTAGCCGCTTCACCGTCAGCCTCGTAGCGTGTGTAGTTCAAACCCGGAATAAGCTGGGAGCCATTCTCCAGGCGCCAGTTATAGCTGAGGTTCAGATCCTGGCTCTTGCCGTTACGATCCAACTCGGCGCGTTCGGCATTGGTCAGCCAGGAGATGCTGTCGCCACTGTGTTCGTCATCGATCTCGATATTGCGATAGGTATAGGTGGCACTAAACGGGGAGCCCCAGATACCATCCCAGCCCAGACGCACACCGGATGTGGAGCGGTCGGTATCTTGACGGTCACTGCCGGTCTGATATGGATCCTGCCACACCTCACCAGCAATGCCGGAAAAAACATAGGCGACCGAGCCGATCCCCTTGTCACCCATCTCCCGACGCACACCAAACTGCTGGGTAAAGTCGAGCATCAAGGCATCCTGGATCACGCTCCCCAGGAACAGCTGGGTCCGGCTCTCGGCAAAGGTATAACGCATATCCAGATTCGGAGTGATGCGACCACCGGAACTGCTCGCCTGCGAATTGAGGGAGTCCAGACGCTGGCTCTCGCTCTTCTCGGGGCCAATGAGGGTATTCGAGTTCACTTCACTGTAGGTAGCACCGAGTTGGCCAAAACCAGAAAATCCGCTCTCCTTGGGGATCGGATTGATCTCGGCATGAGCGCTGACGCCAGCCAGGGTCAATAGGATGGTTAGGGCGGATCGGCTAGAACGATTCATAGTTTTTCAACTCCTCTTGTGTTGTGAGCCCGGACATGGTGAGCCCCGAACAAAAAATGGCCGCAGAGCATAACAGCCTGACTCCTGAGCCCCAACCCACAATCACGGCACCATTTAGCCGCCATTCAGTTGCTACGACGTCGTTGCCAGCTATTGGCGAAACAAAAATAGATGATAAAAGAGGCCCTTAGGCCTCTTTTGTACTACATGTCCACGGGTGATACCAGTCAGGGAGCAAGAAACAGCCGATAAGCCGGATCGGTCGAAACATCGCTCCAGACGTAACCCAGCTCCTGCAGGTGATGCTCAAATTCCGGCCAGTCACTCTCCCCCAGCTCGAAGGCACAGAGCACGCGACCATAGTCGGCACCGTGGTTACGATAGTGGAACAGCGTGATGTTCCAGTGACAACCCAGAGTCTCGAGGAAGCGCATCAGGGCACCCGGCTGCTCGGGGAACTCGAAGCTCAGTAACCGTTCACTCAGACCAGCACAGGGACGACCACCCACCATGTAGCGGACGTGGTTCTTCGCCAGGCTGTTGTCGGTCATGTTGATGACCGGGTAGCCTGCCCCCTGCAGCTCGTCGATGATCTGCTTGAGCTCTTCACTGCCGCGCGACAACCGCACGCCAACGAAGATGGTCGCCTGCTGGGCCGAGGAGTAACGGTAGTTGAACTCGGTCACCACCCGGTTGCCCAACCGCTGGCAGAACTCGAGGAAGGCCCCCTTGCGCTCGGGGATGGTCACCGCCAGTATCCCTTCGCGCTTCTCGCCGATCTCGCAACGCTCGGAGACATAACGCAGGTTGTGGAAGTTGACGTTGGCCCCGGAGAGGATCGCCGCCATGCGGCCACCCACCACCTGGCGCTCCTCGGCGTACTTCTTCAGACCCGCCAGCGACAGGGCGCCGGACGGCTCGGCGATGGCCCGGGTATCCTCGAAGATATCCTTCAGCGCGGCACAGATCTCGTCATTGCTGACGACAATCACCTCATCCAGATACTGCTGGCACAGACGGAAGGTCTCATCCCCCATCCGTTTGACGGCTACACCATCGGCAAACAGTGATACCCGATCCAGATTCACCGGCTGACCAGCCTGCAATGCTGCCTGGAGACAGGCGGAGCCTTCGGCCTCGACCCCGATCACCTTGACGTTCGGCAACAGCTGCTTGATGTAGACGGCCACGCCAGCCGCCAACCCACCACCACCGACCTGCACGAAGACGTGTGTCAGCCGGGTGTCCTGCTCCAGCAGCTCCCGCCCTATGGTGCCCTGCCCGGCGATGACATCGGCGTCATCGAACGGCGGGATCAGGGTGTAACCGTGCAGCTCGGCCAGGCGACGACTCTCGGCATAGGCC